>JANQGP010000496.1 GCA_028277265.1 Woeseiaceae bacterium
GTTCGACGCGGTTCGGCCATCGAGCGCGCCATCGAGATCGGCTCCGACGGCGTCATCGCGGAGCTGGCGGCGGCCGGCCTGCGCGGCTGCGGCGGCGCCGGTTTCCCGACGCATCGCAAGTGGGATATCTGCCGCTCCGCCGGCAATCCCGGCGATCGCTACGTCATCTGCAATGCCGACGAAGGCGAACCCGGTACGTTCAAGGACCGCGCACTGCTCAACTGCGAAGGCTGCAACGTCATCGAGGGCATGGCCGTCTGCGGCATTGCGATCGGTGCGCACAAAGGGTTCATTTACCTGCGGCACGAATACGAGTTCCTGCGCGCCCGCCTCGAGAAGCGGCTGCAGCGCCGCAGAGAACAGGGTCTGCTTGGCCGCAACATCGCGGGCCACCACGGCATTCACTTCGATATCGACATCATCATGGGTGCCGGTTCGTACGTGTGCGGCGAGGAATCGGCGCTTATCGAATCGCTCGAAGGCAAACGGGGCATTCCCCGAATCCGGCCGCCCTTCCCCGTCACGCACGGTTACCTCAATCGCCCGACTGTCGTGAACAATGTCGAGACGTTCGCATACGCCGCGGGCATCGTTGCGGAGGGCCCGCAGTACTTCAAGGAAGACGACAATCATCTGGGGTACAAGCTCATCAGCATCAGCGGCGATTGCCGGTGGCCGGGTATTTACGAGCTTCCGATCGGCACGACAGTGGGTGAAGCGCTCGAGGTATGCGGCGCGGAGAATGTCCAGGCCATCCAGGTAGGCGGCCCAGGGGGCGTGCTCCTGTCGGCGAAAGAGACTTACCGCGAGCTTTCGTTCGACGACTCGAACACGGGCGGCTCGTTCATCATCTTCGACACCTCTCGCGACATGCTGGACGTCGCGTTGAACTTCACGAAGTTCTTCTCGCACGAGAGCTGTGGTTTCTGCACGCCTTGCCGCGTCGGGACCAAACTGATGGTGAAGATGGGCCGGAAGATCGCGGATGGACACGGTGCTCGCCTGGATATCGAGCAAATGCAGCGCCTTCACAAGCTGATGACGCAGGCCAGTCATTGCGGTCTCGGCAAGAGCGGCGCCGTGCCGATCCTGACGACGTACGAGAAGTTCCCCGACGCATTCAGGCACCGCATGGAGGACGTTGAATACAAGCCCGCATTTGACGTTGAAGCCGCCATCGAGCGCTCGCGTCAGATCGTTGCCGAAGAGGCTCACGCGAAATGACAGGAAGAATTCGGATTGACGGACAGTCGATTCCCTTTGCGGAAGGCCAGACTGTCATCGAAGCCGCCGCCGATGCCGGCGTCTTCATTCCTCACCTTTGCTTCCACCCGGACTACGAGGCCAACGGCAGTTGCAAGATGTGCACCTGCAAGATCGATGGCCGGCAGGTTTCGAGCTGTACGACACCTGCCGAAGAAGGCATGGTCGTCGAGAGCAATACCGAAGAGCTGAACTCCGAACGCCGCGCGTTGGCGCAGATGCTGTTCGTCGAGGGCAATCACCATTGTCCGTCCTGTGAGCACAGCGGCAACTGCGTCCTGCAGAACCAGGCCTACCGGCTCGGCATGACGGCGCTGATCTTCCCGGAATTCGCAGTTGGACGTGTTACGGACGCGAGTCACCCCGATATCCTGCTGAACCGCGATCGCTGCATCTATTGCGAGCTGTGTGTGCGCGCGTCCCGGGATACGGACGGCAAGGACATCTTCTGCATCACCGGGCGCTCGGAGAACAAGGGACTCGCGATCAACTCGGACAGCGGTCTGCTCAGGGACTCGGGCCTGACGGTCGACGATGCCGCCGCGAACGTCTGCCCCGTCGGTTGCATCATAAAGAAGGGCGAGGCCTTTACCAAACCGATCGGCCAGCGCGACTACGACCAGCGCCGTGTGCACAGCAACAAGATCCGGCAACCCAGGCTGCCGGAACTGATCAAGGAACCCGGGGAAAAGGTGTCGGTGGCGACCTGCTCGCTCGCCGGTTGCTTCGGATGCCACATGTCTTTCCTCGACATTGACGAGCGAATCGTCAAGCTGATCGAGCACGTGCAGTTCGACCGTTCTCCGATCAACGACATCAAGCACTGTTCCGAAAAGGTCGACATCGGCCTCATCGAGGGCGGCGTCTGCAATACCGAGAACATCGAAACGCTGCGCGAGTTCCGCAAGAGCTGCAAGATCCTGATCGCGGTCGGCGCGTGCGCGATGAGCGGCGGCGTTCCTGCCCTGCGTAACCCGGTCGACGTAAGGGAACTGCTGGAGGAGTCCTACATAAACGGTATCGGCGTCGAAGACGGCCAGATCCCGACGGACCCGGAGTTGCCACATATCCTCGAAGATGTCAGCCCGATTCACGAAGTCGTCAAAGTCGACTTCTTCCTGCCCGGCTGCCCGCCTCCCGCGGATGCATTCTGGCAGGTCCTGAACGACATCGTTGGAGGGCGCGCTCCCGACCTGCCCTACGACCTGCTGTACTTTGACTGAGGCCAATACCCATGAGTACCGATCTCTCTACTGCACCCGAGCGCGAAAGCCTCAATCGCGTCGTCATCGAGCCCGTCTCGCGCGTCGAAGGGCACGGCAAGGTCACACTGCTCGCCGACGACGACAACGTCATTCGCGAAGCCCGCCTGCACATCGTCGAGTTTCGCGGCTTCGAGCGCTTCATCCAGGGTCGTCCGTACTGGGACGTTCCGGTCGTCGTGCAACGACTGTGCGGCATCTGCCCGGTCAGTCACCATCTTGCTGCCGGCAAGGCCATCGATCAGATCGTCGGCGCCAAACGACTGACACCGGCAGCCAAGAAACTGCGCGAGCTCGTGCATTTCGGGCAGATTCTTCAAAGCCATGCCCTGCACTTTTTCCATCTATCCTCGCCCGACCTTCTGTTCGGTTTCGAGAGCGACGTCGCGAAGCGCAACATTATTGGCGTAATCGAAGCGTTTCCGGATATCGCGTTGCAGGGGGTCAAGCTGCGCAAATACGGGCAGGAAGTAATTCGCGCCATATGCGGAAAGCGTATCCACGGTACAGGCGCGGTTCCGGGCGGCATGAACAAGCCGCTGTCCAAAACGGAGCGCAACACGCTGCAGTCGGAGATCGACCAGATCATCGAGTGGTCGCAGGCCGCGGTCAATCTTTCCCGCGAATACTACCTGTCCAACCAGCCGATGACTCGTGACTTCGGCACGATCCCTTCGAACTACCTCGGTCTCGTGAAACCGGACGGTGCCCTGGAGTTGTACGACGGCAAGCTGCGCGCAAAAGATGCCAGGGGCAAGATGCTCTTCGACCAGGTCAGCGACCAGGATTACAACGAGTATATTCGTGAAGAGGTACGTAACTGGAGCTACATGAAGTTCCCGTACCTGACGGAGCTTGGCAAGGAAAGCGGCTGGTACCGGGTCGGTCCGCTCGCGCGCATCAACAATTGCGACTACATCGATTCGCCGCGGGCGGAGGAAGAGCGCCTGGCGTTCAAGGAACATGGTGAAGGCGGCATGTTGCACGCGCCGCTCGCCTACCACTGGGCGCGGATGATCGAGCTGCTGCACTGCGCGGAGAAGATTCGGGAGCTACTCGACGATCCGGAGATTCTCGGTACGGACCTGATCAACCGGGACCAGAAACGCAGCAGCTTCGGCATCGGGGTCATTGAAGCGACGCGCGGTACGCTGTTCCACCACTACGAGGTTGACGACGACGATCTCATTCGCAAAGCCAACCTGATCGTATCGACGACCAACAACAACCAGGCCATGAACGAGTCGATACGTCGTGTGGCGGCCGATCACCTGAGTGGCAGGGAATTGACCGAACCGCTGCTCAACAACATCGAAGTAGCCATCCGCGCCTATGACCCGTGCCTTTCCTGCGCAACGCATGCGGTCGGCAAGATGCCACTGCTCGTCGAGCTGCGCAACAGCCGGGGCGAGCTCGTCGATCGCCTGCAGAAACACAGCGATGGGAAGTTCGACTGACCCGGCATTGATCGTCTTTGCGTGGGGCAACGAAAGCCGGGGCGACGACGGCATCGGCCCGCTGTTGGCGCGCCGCCTGCTCAGCCTCGGGCGCCCCGCGCTCGTCGTCATCGAGGACCATCAGCTCAATATCGAGCACATCACCGACTTTGTCGACGATACGCCGCTGCTGTTCATCGACGCAAGCGTCTCGATCGAGTCGGGCATCATGCTCGAACAGATCGAAGCCAGCGGCGACGGCAACTTTTCGACGCACGCTATCTCGCCGCGGGCTCTTCTCAATGTCTACCGCGAGGCCACCGGCAACGCGCCGCCACCCGCCTACCTGCTGCACGTCGCCGGCGAGTCGTTCAGTCTCGGCGAGGGTCTCGGGGATACCGGTGCCGCGTCGGCGGAGACCGCCTGGGCGTTTCTCGAGGATCTTCTGCGGCGCCCTTCTTCCGAATGGCGCGCGGCGTTGTCATCCGGCGTCGCGTAGCAGGATCACCTGGTACTGCGACATGTGAACCTTCCAGTCTTTGGCGGAAAGGCGTTCGATGACGAGTTTGCCCTTGCCGCCATTCGGCAAGTCACAGTCGTCGATCAGGATCACCGTACCGTCGTGCAGGCATCCCTCGATCGCCTCGATTTCCTTCAGGTGATGGAGCTGGCTGGCCTGCTGAATCGCGGTGTCGGTCTTGTGATAGTCGTAGCTGTCGAGATACAAAAAGTCGACGGAGTCCGTGAATTCTTCGAGGTAATCGACCGAGTCCGAAGTCACCAGCGTCACGTTCTCGCCGAGCCCCATCGCCGCGACGGCCTCGCCGGCTTTCGCGATCGCCTCGGGGTCTATGTCGACGGAATACAGGTGGGCGTCGTTTTGCCGGGACCACTGCCCGAATACGATCGTCGACGCGCCGTCGCCTTTGGACTTCTCGAGCCCCATGCGCGCCACGCCGGTTTCGACGAGTACTTTTGCACTACGCTCTTCGAGCAGACGCAGGACCTCTCGCAACGTGTCTCGACGCTTGCCGAAGTTGTACTGACGCGGCAGCAACGGAGTCAGCGTTTTGTGGCGGACAATCTTGCGGATGATCGCGGCGACGACGAACACCGCGATCAGTGCGAGTACGAATTTCATGGACCGCTACTCTACTCTGTAGGCGATCCTTTCGCGAAACCTTTGTGGTCGGGCTACTGCGCGAGTTTCTCTGCAATCCACGCGTCGACGACCTCGTCGAGCAGTGCCAGCGGGACACCGCCGCTGGTTAACACCACACGATGGAATTCCCCGAGGTCGAACGCCGTGCCCAGCTGATCCATCGCGCGCTGCCGGGTGTTCAACATATGGAGCATGCCGACCAGATACGCCGTCGCCTGCCCCGGCACGACACTGTAACGGCCAGCCGCGCCCTCGGATGCGCCGCGGCTCCAGCCGACATTGGCCATGTTGAACGCCACGGCCTGCTCGAAGGTCCAGCCAAGACTGTGAATGCCGGTATCCATCACGAGCCTCGCCGCACGCAACGCTTCGTATTGCAGCCGACCGAGATCGCCGTACGGATCGTTCGCGTACCAGCCGAGTTCCCAGGCGAGACGCTCTGCGTAAAGCGCCCAGCCTTCGGCGAATCCGGTGAATCTCTCTGTCTTGCGAAAAGTCGGTCCGGGCAACTCCATTGCAATCGCAATCTGTGTGTGATGACCGGGCACGGCTTCGTGATAGCTCAGCGACGGCATCTGGAACCAGGGCTGATCGTTCTGCGTACCGGCATAGAACGCGCCCGGGCGCGCGCCGTCGAACGACGGCCCGATATAGAATCCGCCGAACGGATCGTCCGCCACAACGACGTTCGCCGTCGGAAAAATGTCGAACGCGACGTCGACATTCGCTTCTGCGGCCTCGATGATCCCTTCGTAGGTCGCCTTGACATCGACCGCCGGAATGACGCCGCCGTCCGCCGAAACCCGGTTGAACAACTCGATCAGGCTTTCGTCGGCCGGGTATCCGAGCTGGTCGAAAATCTCGCGCATCTCCGCGTGAATCCGCTGCAGTTCTTCGTGGCCGAGCTGGTGAATCTCCGCGGCGGTCAGATCCGTCGTCGTGTGGTGCCTCAGGATGTAGTCGTAGTACTCGCTGCCGCGCGAGTATTGACCGACACCGATGGTGCCCGGCGCTCTGCCTCGAAGACCCTGCAGCGTGGTGCGCAAGCTGCGATAGGCCGGAATGACGCTGTCGCGCGTCGCCGCCAGGGCCGCATCGAGCAGCCGCTGGCGCTCGGCGTCGGGCAGACCCGCAATCGAGTTCAGACGATCGCGAAAGCTCGTGTAGTAGGAAACATTCACGGGCGCCGCGTCCGCGATGCGTGCCAGGCCGACCACGGCGGCATCGAGCGTGATGCGCGGTTCGATGATTCCGGCGCCCGTCTGCAGCCCGAGATACTCGGTCAGTTCGGCGAACTTGCGCCCGACCTGGCCAAGGCGCGTCACGTAGTCGTCGGCTTCCTCAATCGTCGTGACCGGGTGGATGCTGGTAAAGAACCGTTCGGTACCGCTTGGCACGCCGTTGAAGTTGTAGGTCGCCGCGAAGTCGTAATAGATGAACTCGCGGCTGTCCACGACGTCCTGGAGGTACCACTCGTAGAAGTCGTAGGTGAGTTTCTCATTCGCCGAGAGGCCGCTCGTGTCGTAGGCCTCGAGGGCCGTCAACACGACCTCGTACATGTCGAAGGTATCGCGTCGATACGCATCCGAAAGATCGTCGAGCGCGACGTCGCCCGGTGGATAGACGTCGGTCAGGGCCAGCCAGATTACGGATTCCGGCGATCGCGACAAGAGCGCGCCGTAAGACGTTTCGTAGAAATCCCCAAGAGACAGGCCCGCCAGGTCCTGGGCCAGCTGCTCCGCGGGCGTCGGTCCGCTCGCGGGCGGTTGCCCGGGTGCCGGAGCGCCGCCGCCACCCCCGCTGCCACCGCAGGACACCGCAACCAGCAGCGCCCACAGGAATACCAGTCGCTTCAGCATCGCGTTCTCCCCACTGCGCCGGTGTCTATAGAGACCGTCACGACCGGAGGATGTTCCGGGGATTCAGGCTGCGCTTTTCCTGATGATGCCGCATTCGTGCAGCGCGGACTCGAGCTGGCTCCAGCGTTGCTCGAGCGTGCCCGTGTAGCCGATCGAGATGCGCAGCAACCCGTCGGAGATGCCGGCCGCGCACTTGTCGTCGTCGCCGAGTTCGCTCGACGTACTCGAACCCGAACACGACATCAGCGTATCGAAGTAACCGAGGCTCACGGCCATGTAACCGAATCGCCGTTTGTTCTGCAGGCAATCCATGAGGTGGTTGGCCCGCTCCTCGCTGCCCAGATCGAGCGTGAACACGCCGCCGTAACCGTAGTCTTCGCAATGCAACTCGTCGAACAGCGCATGGTCCGGATGGCTCTCGAGTCCCGGATACTCGACCTTCAGGCCGAGTCCCTGCAATCGCCCTGCGATGGCCAGCGCCCGCTCCCCGTGCGCCTTCATGCGCAGCGGCAGGTGCGGTATCCGCAGGCTGATCGCCGAGGCAACGTTCGGATCCATTGTCGGGCCGAGCAGCATCAGCGGCCCCATGTGCAGATCCATCAATTCGCCGATGAACGCCTCGGTGCCGCAGATTGCGCCCGCGATGATGTCGGAGGCGCCGCTGATGAACTTCGTAATACTGTGTACGACGATATCGGCGCCCAGCGCAGCCGGCCGCAGAATCAGCGGCGTGAATGTGTTGTCGACGACGAGCGGAATGCCGCGTTCCTTCGCCACCTCGCCAAGCGCCGGAAAATCGGCAAGGCGCAGCGTCGGGTTCGCAATGCTCTCGGTATAGATCAATCGGGTCTTGTCCGAGATTGCCGACCGGACCGCATCGACGTCGGTGATGTCGACGAACCGGGTCCGAATGCCGCACTTGGCGGGCAGGAAATCGTTGAGCAACGCGAAGGTCCCGCCATAGACCGCGTTCGAGGCCACCACTTCGTCGCCCGCATCGCACAGGCACAGCACGACGGCCGAGATCGCGCCCATGCCGCTGGCCGTGCAGTACGCGGCTTCCGTACCGGCGAGCGCGGCCATCTGACGTCCGAGGTTGTACACGGTCGGGTTGAAATGGCGGCCGTAGAGGTAGCAGCCCTTGTCCGGACCCGTCCTGCCCTGGAACATCTCGGGCATGGTCTCCGGGTCGATGACGGTAAACGTGGAACTGGCCTCGACGGACATGTTGACGCCACCGTGTTCGCCGAATTCGTGGCGCAGGTGGGCGAGATCCTCGATCGGGTTTCTTGCGGTCATGCTCGGTCTCCCGGGCACTCCGGGAGATCTACGCGCCTTTCTCCAGGACCAGGAGATTCCCCAGAAGTACCAGCGATGTGCCTGTCACGATCGTCGCGTCCAGCGAGAGGCCCTCGAACGCTATCGACAGGAGCAGCGCGACGACCGGGAACATCACGGTCGCGTAGCCGGCCTTGTGGGCGCCGATGCGCCCGAGCAGCGTCAGGTAGGCGCCGAACGCAACTACCGACCCAAATAGTGCCAAATACGCCAGGGAGGATATGTACGTAAATGTCGCGTCGAAGGTGAACTCGTGCCCGCTCGCCACGGCGACGATCGCGGTAATCACCGCCCCGTAGAACATGCCCCAGGTATTCGCCTCGACCACGGGCAGGGCCCGCTTCTGGGCCGCCTGGGAGACCATATTCCCGCAGGACGCGGAGAATGCACCGCCGAGGGCCAGCAGCGAACCGAAAAACACACCGTCGCTGAGAGAGGCAACCTCGATTCGCGGCGCGAAGAGAACGACGATACCCACGATGCCGAGCAATGCGCCGAAAAGCACCCGTGGCGTCGTTCGGACGCCGAATACGATGCGGGCCAGCACGATGTTCATCCAAAGCATCGTCGAAAACACGATCGCGGCCATCGCGGAGGTGATGTGCTGCTGGGCGCGGTACGCGAGGATGTAATTCATGCAGAAGAGCAGCAGCCCGAGCGCTGCGAACAAATAATGATCTTTTACTTTAAAAGAAAGCGATAACCTTCTTATTTTACAATAGATATACAGGACCAAAGATGCCGCCACGTAGCGGTAGACGATCGACACTTCCGGCTCGACGACGCCGAGCTGGAACTCGATCGCGAGCCATGTGGAGCCCCAGATCAGGACCGTCAGAACGTACAGGACTGTGTTGTTCACCAGACCACGCAGTCGGACTCTAGGTCGATGCGCCCGTCCTGTTCGACCAGCCGGACCCCGACGTCGTTTGCTGCTGCGCGCAGCGGCTGGTGACTCTCCGAAAGGGAGCTCCGGAACGCCGGGGCACTACAGCACAGCGGTACGATCTGTGACCAGCGTTTCAGATGCCGGAGGCGCATGCTGGAATAATAGCGGCATGCATCAGGGACTGCTCATACTGCCGGTCATCGTGCCCGTCGTGTTCTGGGCCGCGTACCACTATCACAAGGATCGGCACCTTCCCGAGCCGCCCGGCAACCTCTTGTTGTGCTTCCTGTTGGGCATCGTGGCGGCGGGGTTGTCCAAAGCGATTTACGTCGGACTCGAGCCTTTCGGGCTGCGGATCGATGCGGTCGGAATCGCGCAGGAAGACGGGCTGTCCCTGTTCTTGTACGCAATGCTCGCGATCGGGCCAATCGAGGAATTTGCGAAGCTAATGCCGTTCCTGCTCGTGGTCGTGCGGTTTCGTGCGTTCGATGAACCGCTCGACGGTATCATCTATGCGTCCTTCATCGCACTCGGCTATGCCGCGGTCGAGAACTACCACTACCTGGACTTCCTGACGGGGATTGAATCGCTGGCGCGCGGTTTCGCCGGCCCCGTCATCCACATCCTGTTTGCATCGATCTGGGCACACTGGATCACACGAGCGTGGCTGAGCAACCTACCGATACTCCGCCCGGCGGTCCTTGGTTTCCTGCTCGCCGCGGGACTGCACGGTTTGTACGATTTCCTCGTACTGAGGCACCCGGTCGCCGCGTTGCCGGTCGCAGCGGCAATGATCGCGGCGATCTGGATCTGGCGATTGCGGCTCATGCATCGGCTGCACGAGGATGCGGTTCGAAATTCGGAGCGCTGATCTAGCCCCGGTTATAGGGATTGTTGTTGTCGGGCTGGACGACAGGCTCTTCGAGGCTCAGTTCAAGCGACTCTTCCGGATCCTGGATCAACTCGGCGCAACGGCGTTGGATATCGGCCAGCCTCAGGGAGACATGTGACTCCGACAGCGGTACCTCGTTGAAATCGTTTTCCATCTCTGCGTTCACTCGAAAACCTGTCTGCAATTAGCGACAGTTGATATGTCGCAGTATAGAGACAGGGGCTTGTTGAAAGTGTGAACTGCATCACACTGAATTTTCGCGAAAACGGCTTTCTCGCGCGTTATGTCACATTCGAAGTCCCGTACCGACGACCTATGCGCGAAAACCTGCTCACCTCTCGAAACCAGGGACAGTGACCGTGTTTTCGGTTCAGAATTCCAGCATCGCCGAACCCCAGGTGAAGCCGGCGCCGAAGGCACCGATCAGGAGAGTATCGCCTCGCTTGATGCGCCCGTCGCGAACGGCCAGATCCATCGCCAGCGGGATCGACGCCGCCGACGTGTTGGCGTGTTCGTCCACCGTCGCGATGACACGGTCCATCGACATACCGAGCTTCTTTGCCGCGGCCAGAATGATGCGCATGTTGGCCTGGTGAGGGATGAACCAGTCGATATCCTCGAGATGCCCGTCGAGGTCCGCAACGGTCTCGCGCGCCATGCTGTCGAAAGTCGCCACGGCGCGTTTGAAGACCGCATTGCCGTTCATTTCGATGAAGGCGCCGAGGCCGGCGCTGGCATCGAATCCGAGCGACACACCGTTTCGTGTCTGCAATAGGTCTTCGAACTCGCCATTCGCGTGGATGTGCGTCGACAAGATGCCGGGCTCATCGCTCACCTCGAGCACCGCGGCACCGGCACCGTCGCCGAACAGCACCGCGGTTGTCCGGTCGTGCCAGTCCGTGATGCGCGACAGCGTTTCCGCGCCGATGACGAGCGCGCGCCGCCCTCCCCCGGTCACCAGGTAGCGATTCGCCTGGTCGAGCCCGTAGATGAAGCCGCTGCACGCCGCGTTGATATCGATCGCCGGACAGCGCTTCGCGCCGAGGTGCCGCTGAATGATGCAGGCCGTTCCCGGGATGACCTTGTCCGGCGTGCACGTGGCCACGATGATCATGTCGAGGTCGCCCGCCGTGACATCCGCCATTTCCATCGCGTGGCGGGCCGCGATCAGGCCCAGGGAACTCGTGGTTTCGTCATCCGCGGCGATGTGGCGGCGCTTGATGCCGGTGCGCTCCCGTATCCACTCGTCCGAAGTGTCCATCATCTTCTCGAGATCCTTGTTGGTCAGGACTTTCTCGGGAAGATAGCTGCCGATACCGGTGATGCGCGCATAGGTCATGGGGTGTCCCTTTCGAGGAACGCAGCGATTTCACGCAGCGTCGGATAGTCGAACAGGTCGCTGATGTCGAGCTTGCCGGGATATCGCTCGTCAATAGCCAGTACGACCTCGGTCAGCGTCAGTGAACTTACACCGACCTCGAACAGGTTGTCATCCGCTCCGATCTTTCGATCCTTGGCGACGTCGCGGCATACTTGCTCCAGTTCGGCGACGAGCGGGTCGTCATCGAACGATTCGCCGGCGTCCGCCCGTGATGCCAGTTCCGCGAGCACCGCGTCGAATTCACCTTCGAAGTAGGCGTCGAGCAGCTTCACGCGCTGCACCTTGCCGCTGGTCGTCTTCGGGATTCGCGCGACCGGGATGACCGTATCGACCTCGAGCCCGGCGTGTTCGCCGACGACGTTTCGGACCTGTTCGACCAACGGTCGAAAAGCCTCGGCGTCCTGACGGAACAGCACGAAGGCGATCAGTTCCTCGGTCTGGCCGCCTTTCGGCGTGGCACCCGCGACCACGACCTTATTGAGATCGAGCTCCGGCAGCTGCGCGATGATCTCCTCGATGTCGTGCGGGTAGTAGTTCTGGCCGTTGACGATGATGATGTCTTTCTGCCGGCCGGTAATGACGAGAGCGTCTTCCACGAAGACTCCGCAGTCGCCGGTGCGAAGCCAGCCGTCGGCAGTGAACAGGTCGTTCGTGGCCTCCGTGTCGCCGTAGATTCGATTGGTCACGCTGCCGCCTCGAAGCTGAATGTGGCCGATATGGCCATCGCCCAGCGACTTGTCCTCGTCGTCCGCAATGCGAATCTCCACGTCACGGATCGCGCTGCCGACCTTGACGAAACTGACCGCGTCGCGCGCTGCAGGATCAATCGGCTCGTAGGCGGTGCCGATCTGCAGGCTGTGACGATCCATGACGACACGCTCGTACTCCGGTCCGAGCGGCGAGAACGACACACCGACCGTGGCTTCGGCCAGGCCGTAGACGGGCAGCATCGTGTTGCGTTTCAGACCGAGCGGCGCCAGCTCCCTGAGAAACTCCTCGCACAGCTCCCAGGAAATCGGTTCCGCACCATTGATAATGCGCTTCACACAGGACAGGTCGGCGTCGGGCAATCCCTTGCGCTGGAAGAGTTTCAGAAAGTGCTTGTAGCCGAAGTTCGGCGAGCAGAGCTGGGTTGCACGCAGCTCACTGGCCTTGCTCATCCAGAGTAACGGCCGCCGGACAAAGACGTTGGTATCCATGACGGCGTGGTTCATGCCGGCCGCCATCACCGCGAGATGAAAACCGATGAGGCCCATATCGTGGGTCAGCGGCATCCAGCTCAGCGCCTGGTCGTCGTCGCGCCAGTCGAAGCCCTCGACGATCGCGCGGATGTTAACGCACAGGTTCCGGTGCGTCAGAACCACCCCCTTGGGGTCGCTGGTCGAGCCGGACGAGTACTGGATGAAGCCTGTGTCGTCGGCACTCGCTACGTGAATCTCGCCGTGAGCGCCGGGTTCGACGTCGCTCATGAGCACCGCGTGCTTATCCAGCAGCGCGGACACGTCGTCGAGTTGCCTTTCCTTCGCGAAGTCGACGAGCCGCTGCAGCAGGTCCCTCTCGGTGAACAGCGTCGGATGCTCGAGCTGTGACAGGATGCGAAACAGCTTGAGCTTGTGCTCATCG
>JANQGP010000025.1 GCA_028277265.1 Woeseiaceae bacterium
GTGGTCGCTCTCGAAAAACCGACGGACCATGAACGTGGTGAATGGTATTTCCAGCGCTACATCAAGCACCTGCCGACAACGGGCGAGATGGTCTTTTTCGATCGCTCCTGGTACAACCGCGCCGGCGTCGAGCGTGTCATGGGGTTTTGCGACTCTCTCGAGTACCTTGAATTCATGCGCCAGGTGCCGGATCTGGAGCGAATGCTGGTCCGCTCGGGCATCCGCCTTTTCAAATACTGGTTCTCCGTGACACAGGAAGAACAGCAGCGGCGCTTTGCGTCACGAACCGAGGATCCGCTCAAGCAATGGAAGCTCAGTCCGATCGACAAGAAATCGCAGGGCATGTGGGCCGAGTACACCGAGGCGAAGGAGGCTATGTTCTTCTACACCGACACGGCGGATGCCCCATGGACCATCGTCAAGTCCGATGACAAGAAACGCGCACGTCTCAACTGTATGCAGCATTTCCTCTCCAAGCTGGATTACCCCGACAGGAACCTGCGTGTGGTCCGCGGCCCGGACCCGCTGATCGTCGGATCGTCGGCGCAGGTTATCGAAAAGGACCGCCACCTCTGGGGTTGATGGCTCGTACCGGCGAGGAGTTGTTTCATCCCGTCCAGGCGGCGATAATCGCGGCCGGTCCGCGTCGGCTTTCCCGCGACGGTCAGCCGTGAACCCCGCCAGGCCCGGAAGGGAGCAACGGTAGCGGTGACACCGGGTGCCGGGAAGCGGCTGGCGCGGGCCACTTACGATACACTTGGCGGTTCGTACCACGGCCCGCAGCGGTTTCTATGAGTTACCTCGTCCTGGCCCGCAAATGGCGGCCCAAAGACTTCTCGGACACGGTTGGCCAGGAGCATGTCCTCCAGGCTCTGATCAATGCGCTCGAATCGGGCCGCCTGCATCATGCCTACCTGTTTTCGGGTACCCGCGGCGTCGGCAAGACGACGATCGCGCGTATTCTCGCGAAAGCGCTCAACTGTGAGAAGAACGGCGTCAGTGCAAAGCCTTGCGGCGAATGCAGCGCCTGCGTCGAGATCGACGAGGGGCGTTTCGTCGACCTGATCGAAGTCGATGCCGCGTCGAAGACCAAGGTCGACGACACTCGGGACCTGCTCGACAACGTCCAGTATGCACCGGCGCGCGGTCGCTACAAGGTCTACCTCATTGACGAGGTACACATGCTGTCCAAGAGTTCGTTCAACGCGCTCCTGAAGACGCTTGAGGAGCCGCCGCCGCACGTCAAGTTCCTGCTTGCCACGACCGACCCCCAGAAGCTCCCGGCAACGGTGTTGTCCCGATGCCTGCAATTCAATCTTAAGCGCATGACGCCGCGGCTGATCTCGGACCGATTGGGTTACATCTGCAAGGCCGAAGGGATCGAAGCGGAGCCCCCTGCGCTTGCGACGCTCGCGCGCGCAGCGGATGGCAGCATGCGGGATGCCCTCAGTCTCCTCGACCAGGCGATTGCGTATTGCGGCGGAAAGGTCGAGGAAACTTCGGTGGCGCGCATGCTCGGCACGATCGATCGCGATCACGTCGCGCGACTGCTGCGACTGCTTGCCGACAACGATGCGAAAGCCATCGTCGATACGATTCATGACATCGACGAGCAGTTTCCGAATTACTCGCGCCTGCTCGAGGACCTCGCCCGCGACCTGCAACGCATTGCCGTCTTTCAGGTTGTCGGAGCGCTCGATAGCGAGGACGACCTCGACGAGCGGGAGATCGAGGAACTCGCGGCGGCGCTGATACCCGCCGATGTTCAGTTGTTCTACCAGGTTGCGGTCATGGGTCGCCGCGATCTGCACCTCGCGCCCGACCCGCGAAGCGGCGCGGAAATGACCTTGCTGCGTATGCTCGCGTTCCGTCCGGCAGGAGCGGCCGATGCAACGGGCGCCGGCGGTGGTTCAGTGGCCGCGCCAAAGTCGGCCACGGCAGCCAGGGTGCCGGAGCGCGAGGCCGTCGAAGCGCAGCCTGCGGAAGGCGCAGTATCGGCGAACTGGGAAGACCCGGACTGGTCTGATCTTGTTGCCGGCCTCGGGCTTGGCGGTACGGTTCGGATGCTGGCGAGCAACTGTGCTTTTCAGCGTCGCGAGGGCAACACGGTCTACCTCGGCCTCGACCCACGGTCGGAATCCTTGTTGACCCGGCAGCGCAAGTCTGCGCTTGCCGACGCGTTGTCGAAGCGTTTTGGTGAAACGTTGCACGTGGAGATCGAGATCGGCGCGGCAGGCAACGAAACGCCGCACCAGGAAGAAACGCGCCTCGCCGACGAGCGGCTGGAGGCGGAACGGCGGAAGCTCGAGGCGGACCCGAACGTACAGGCAATGAAAAGCATGTTCGGTGCAGAACTCAAGACGGACACGATCGAGCTGATCAACCCGACACAGACCCCAGGAACACCGGAGTAGATTTGATGAAAGGTGGTATCGGCCAGCTGATGAAGCAGGCGCAACAGATGCAGGCCAACATGAAGAAGGCGCAGGAAGAGATGGCCGCAATGACCGTAGTCGGTGAGTCGGGCGCGGGTATGGTCAAGGTAACGATGACCTGTCAGCACCAGGTGCGCCAGGTCGAAATCGACGATTCGATGATCGGCGACGACAAGGAAATGCTCGAAGACCTGGTTGCAGCGGCCGTCAACGACGCAACTCGCAAGGTCCAGGAGACCGTGCAGGAGAAGTTCGCGGGTATGGCCGGCGGGCTGAACCTGCCGCCCGGCATGAAGTTGCCTTTCTGAGGCGGGATGTCCTACTCACCCTTACTCGTAAGCCTGATCGAAGGTCTTCGGTGCATGCCCGGCGTCGGACAGAAGTCGGCGCAGCGGATCGCGTTCCATTTGCTCGAGCGCGACCGGGAAGGCGCGAAAAACCTCTCAAAGGCGCTCGTCGAGGCTGTTGAAGGCATTGGGCACTGTAGTCGCTGCCGCATGTTCACCGAGCACGAGGTGTGCTCGATCTGTTCGGCGACGGGGCGCGACACGACGCAACTTTGCGTTGTCGAGTCGCCGGCCGATGTTATGGCACTCGAGGATGCAACGGGCTTTCGCGGGTTGTACTTCGTGCTCATGGGACATCTGTCACCGCTCGACGGGATAGGGCCGGACGAGCTGGGTCTCGGCCAGCTCGACGACCGGCTGGCCGAAGGCGAGGTCACAGAACTGATTATTGCAACCAACCCGACGGTCGAGGGCGACGCAACGGCGCATTATCTGGCGGATCTCGCCGCGCAGCGTGGCGTCAAGGCGAGTCGGATTGCCCACGGTGTGCCGTTGGGCGGCGAACTCGAGTATGTCGACGGCGGTACCTTGTCGCACGCCTTCTACGGTAGACGGGCCGTCGACTGAAGGAGCTCACAATGCCCATTGATTGCCTGTTCTGCAAAATCGTGGCCGGCGAAATCCCGGTTGAGTTCGTCTACGAGTCGGATACGGTCGTGGCGTTTCGTGACATCAACCCGCAGGCGCCAACGCACGTGCTCGTGATTCCGCGCGAGCACATCTCGACGATTAACGACTTGTCGGTTGAGGACGAAGTCCTGGTGGGCAGCCTGTACACGGCGGCAAGGGAGATCGCGGTGGCCGAGGGAATCGCGGACGCCGGTTATCGCACCGTCATGAACTGCAACGAGGGCGCCGGCCAGAGTGTCTTCCATATTCACCTGCACGTTCTCGGCGGTCGGCCGATGAACTGGCCACCCGGCTAGCAGCCTGCCAGTCAGTAGCGCCCCTCGGCAAGCTGCTCCGTAAGGTTCACCATGCGTTTGTAGCTTTGGTAGCGACGAGCGCTGATCCTGCCATCGTCGCAACGCGCTTTCACGGCGCAGCCCGGCTCACGAAGGTGCCGGCAGTTCGCAAAACGGCAGTCTGCGGCAGCCCCACGGATTTCCCGAAAACCGCGGGCAGCGAGCGCCGATGAGTCCAGCGCCGGGGCGTAGTCGCGGACTCCCGGAGAATCGATGATCGAACCGCCATCGGGCAGCGTGATCAATGCGCTGTTCACGGTCGTATGGCGGCCCTCTCGCGACTTGTCCGAAATCGTCTTCGTTTGCTGTGCATCGAACCCGAGAATGCGGTTGATGATGCTCGACTTGCCCACACCGGATTGACCGACGATGATGGCCCGTCGCTGGTCGAGCACGTGCAGCACATCACCGATACCGTCACCCGTCTCGGCGCTGCACGAGACGACGTCGTAGCCTATCGACCGATAAGTCTGGAGCTCGGTTGCGGGGTGTTCCGTGTCAACGTCGATCTTGTTGTAGACGACGGCTGCGCCGATGCCGAGCAGTTCGGCCGCGCAAAGATAGCGATCGACGATGAACCAGTCGGGGGCAGGTTCGGCGGCGGCGACGACCAGCATGTAGTCCATGTTGGCCGCGAGGACCTCGATTTGGCCTCGCATGTTCGGGCGTGTGAGTTCGGTACGCCGGTCGACGATTCTCGTGATGAGCCAGTCAGTTTCGTCGGGAATCGGTTCGGCATCGACTTCGTCGGCACAGACGGGCTTGATGTGTTTGCCCTTGATGCGCGCATCGACCTCGCGCCCGTCGGCAAGGCGCAATCGCATACGTCGGCTGAACGTCGTGATGACCGTGGCGCGTTGCATGGCGGAAGTATAGACTGCGGGCATCATGACGACAGCAAGAAACGACCCCGCCAGCAACCTGATCTGGATCGACCTCGAGATGACCGGCCTGAGCCCGGAAAACGATTCGATCATCGAGATCGCCACTATCGTGACGGACAAGCAGCTCGATGAGATCGCCGAAGGTCCCGTGCTCGCCATTCGCCAGGCGCCGGAAACGATGGATGGCATGGATGAGTGGAATACGCGGCAGCATGGCAACTCTGGACTGACCGAGCGCGTGCTCGAAAGCGAGATCGATACACGTGAGGCGGAGCTCGCGACCCTGTCGTTCCTGAAACAGTGGGTGGAGGAGGGCGCTTCGCCGATGTGTGGCAACAGCATCTGCCAGGACCGGCGGTTCATGGCGCGTGAGATGCCCGAGCTCGAAGCGTATTTTCATTACCGCAATCTCGACGTCAGTACGCTCAAGATCCTGGCGCAATTGTGGGCGCCGGGCGTTGCCAGCGGTTTCAGCAAAGAGGCTGCGCACCTCGCGTTGTCGGACATTCGCGACTCGATCGCCGAGCTTGCCTGGTACCGCGAGAACCTGCTGTCGATTGATGCCTGACCGGCATTTTGCCGCCGCCGCGCAGCGCAATGCGGCGCCGATTCTCGACGTGCTCCGCCGTGAGTTCGCCGAGCACAGCTCCGTGCTCGAAATCGGTTCCGGCACGGGACAACATGCATTGACCTTTGCCAGCGAACTGACGTACCTGGAATGGCAGCCCAGCGACGTTGCAGAGAACTGCCCGGGTATACGCGCATGGCTCAAAGATGCCGGGCTTTCTAATGTGCTGCCGCCGCTCGAACTCGACGTACGGCACGACGATGCCGGTCACAGCCGGTTCGATGCAGCGTTCTCGGCCAACACCGCACATATCATGGACGAGGACACTGTACGCAGTACTAATCGCTAGAACTGTTCTGACCTGCTTCTAAGATTTCAATTTCGTTCAAGAA
>JANQGP010000044.1 GCA_028277265.1 Woeseiaceae bacterium
GTGATCGAGCGTCGTCCCGCCGACCGGCTCGATGCGTTCTGGACGGTCACCGATCGTCTGCGCGACCTCTTCAAGTTCGAGTTCTTCTACTCGCCGAAAGACGAATTCCGGCATCAGATCGACGCCGAGTTATCGCGGTATGACGCGGACTGGCAGCAGGCGCTGGCCGGTACGCGCGCGCAGGTGACGAGCGACCTCGCCGGGATGCGGCCGCTGGTAGCACACGCAAGTCTGCTGCCGTACATCGAAGCCTATGGCGTTGTCGCGCAGGTACTTGCGCGGCTCGAGCCCGGCGTCGGGATCAACGAGAAGGACTGTGTCGGCTCCGCGCTGAAGCTCGGCTACCAGCGCTACCTGCAACGTCGTGTCAGCAGCAAGGCATCCATCGCCAAGGTGTTGTTCGGAAACGGTTACAAGCTGTTCGGCAACCTCGGCCTGACCGACGAGGGCGACGCATCGGTCGGCGACCGCCGCACCGAGACAGCGAGCGAATTCGAGCGACTGTCCGAGCAGCTGGCGGTCATCGAATCGCTCGCCGGATCGGTCAGCGCGGGGAGGAGGCAGGCATGAGACTGAAAGCCGGATTGTTGGGCGGTGGTTCCTGGGGTACGACGGTCGGCGCGCTGGTGGCCCGCAACGCGCCAGTGACGCTGTGGGCGCGCAAGCAGGCCACGGTCGATGAAATCAACACGCACCACACGAACAAGCGCTTCCTGCCCGACGCCAGGCTGCCCGAGCAGCTCGTGGCGACAACGGATATCGAAGCCGCCGTCGCGGGCATGGACGTCGTCATCATGGGCATTCCCTCGCAGGCGTTCCGCGGCGTGCTGGAGCAGGTTCGACCGCACATTCGTCCCTGGGTGCCCGTCATCAGTCTGAGCAAGGGTATCGAGCTCGAAACGGGTCTGCGCATGACCGAGATCATCGATGAGGTGCTTCCCGGACACCCGGCCGGCGTGTTGACCGGTCCCAACCTCGCCCGCGAGATCATGGCGGGCTACGCCGCCGGCAGCGTGATTGCCATGGAGGACGAGGTCATCTGTCGAGAATTGCAGAAGCTGTTCTCGAGCGGGCTCTTCCGCGTGTACACGAATCACGACGTGGTCGGCTGCGAGGCTGGTGGAGTCCTCAAGAACATCATCGCCATCGCCGCGGGAATGGGCGACGGGCTTGGCGCGGGCGACAATACGCGCGCGGCGGTCATTACGCGCGGCCTCGCGGAGATAACGAGGCTCGGTGTTGCGATGAGCGGTGAGCCGCAGACGTTCGCAGGTCTCGCCGGCACCGGCGACCTGATTGCGACGTGCACGAGCCCGCAAAGCCGTAACCGAACCGTCGGTTACGAGCTCGGTCGCGGGCGTTCGATCAGGGAGATCGTCGACGAGATGTTCATGGTCGCCGAGGGTGTCAAGAGCGCACCGGCGGTCATGTCGCTCGCCGAAAAGTACGGCGTGGACATGCCGATCGCGCGCGAGGTGTTCGAGGTCGTCCAGGGCAACATCACACCGCGCCAGGCATTCCGTGGCCTGCTTCGTACGGCCGCGGGCGCCGAGTCCGATCCGGGCTGATCGCCGGGAGATACGCGTATGGGGCCGCTGGCAGGGGTTCGCGTTCTCGAGGTGGCGGCGATCGGCCCGAGCCCGATGACGGGCATGCTGCTGGCGGACATGGGTGCCGACGTCATCCGCATCGAACGCGCGTCGGAGGACACGCCGATGACGCGTTCCGACCCGAGTTACCGCGGCAAACGCTCGGTTGCACTCGACTTGAAGTCACCCGAAGGTTCCGGCGCATTCCTGCGCCTCGTCGAAACCGCGGACGTCGTCACCGAGGGATTTCGTCCCGGCGTCATGGAGCGACTGGGTATCGGGCCCGAGGACTGTCTCGCGCGCAACCCTCGCCTGGTCTATGGCCGGATGACGGGGTGGGGACAGGACGGACCGCTCGCGCAGTCGGCAGGCCATGACATCAACTTCATCTCCCTGACCGGCGTGCTGCACGCCGTCGGCAAGGCGGGCGAGCCGCCCGTGCCGCCGCTCAACCTGATCGGGGACATGGGCGGCGGCGGTATGCTGCTCGCGCTCGGTATCGTCGCCGCGCTCTACGAGAGCAATGCTTCGGGGAAGGGCCAGGTCGTCGATGCAGCCATGACCGACGGTTCGGCCCTCCTGATGTGGATGTTCCACGGCTTCGCGGCGACGGGTCTCCACGACCCCGCTCGCCGCGGCGCCAATATCCTCGACGGCGGCGCGCACTTCTACAACTGCTACGAAACGGCCGACGGCAAGTACGTGTCGATCGGCTCGATCGAACCGCAGTTCTACGAACAGCTGATAGAACTCGCCGAGCTCGACCCAGAGGCCTATTCGCAGCAGCTGAACCGGGAACGTTGGCCGCAACTCAAAGCGGCACTGGCCGAAGTGTTCAGACGCAAGACACGCGACGAGTGGTGCGCGTTGCTCGAAGGAAGCGACGTGTGCTTCGCGCCGGTACTGTCGTTGAAAGAAGCACCGCAGCATCCCCACAATGCGGCGCGCGCTACCTACGTCACCGTTGACGGTCTCGTGCAGCCGGCGCCGGCGCCGCGCTTCGGTCGAACGCCGTCGGCCGTACGCCACGGCAATCGTCCACTGGGCAGCGATACCGAGGCCGTGCTGCGCGAAGCCGGGTTCAGCCGGGCGGAAATCGAGGCGCTGAGGGGAGCCGGCTGCCTTACGTGACGCCGTCCGGCGTATCGGCCGCGAAAGCGCTTTCGAAGATCCCGGTGGCCCTTCCCAGCACCTGATCGAGGAAGACAGGAACGTCGGGTATCGCCCGAAACGTCTTAAAGCCGGACTGCAGGAATCCGTGCAGGGCACCGTAACCCATCGAGTGCGCAGGACCGCGCATGGCGCGCAGTGTGCCGCCGATCAAGGGAATCCTGACGAGCGTATCGAGGTGTTCGCCGAGTCTGCCGAGAATCCTGATGATCTCGGTGCATTCGTCGAGCGTCGCGACGTCGCGCAGCGCCGGGAGGTAGACGTCTTCCGTGATGACATCTGGAAACCCGCCGTTTCGGGCCAGCCGGCGGCAGAGCGCGAGGATGATGTCTAGAACGCGGGCATTCATCTCCGCGCCGGTCGCCAGCGTCTGCAACGCCCTGGTCGGCAACAGCCTGATGAAAAGCGGTGCGGCGCGTTCGATGTCCCGGTCGCGACTGGCGATACCGGTGCCCGAAAGGTCGCTGACCACGAATTCTATTGCCTCCTCGTATCCCGCGTAGACGAACAGGTCGCTGAATAAGGGCAGCAGGTAGTCGTGCTGCCATGTCGTAAGTCGCTCGTACTGCACGAGTGCGTTCGCATCGTCGAGGTACTCGCGGTGCAACGCGTTGCTCCGACGTATCTGCTCGATGAACTTGTTGGCTGCAGATTTCCTGGCGGTAACTGGCATGACGGGAGCGGCGCGCGTGTTTCGGGCGCCGACATCGTATTACATTTGTTGCCGATTTGTGGATGCACTATGCTGGCGCGACGTGATAGGCCCATTCAAACCTCCGTCCCACCAACCGGCGCGGCCGCCGGACGAGGTCGGCAGCAGCTATCGGCGCCTGCGCTACCAGGTCTTCCTCGGCATCTTCATTGGCTACGCAGGTTATTACCTGGTTCGCCGCAACTTCACGCTGGCGATGCCGAACCTGATCGACATCGGCTATTCCAAAGCCGACCTCGGCCTCGCGCTGTCCGGCGTGTCCATCGCGTACGGGCTGTCCAAGTTCATCATGGGCAGCGTCTCGGACCGGAGCAATGCGCGCGTTTTCATGGCTTTCGGACTGACGTGCTCGGCGGCCGTCATGATCTTCATGGGAGTGGCGCCCGTCGCGACGAGCTCCGTCGCGATCATGTTTACGTTGCTGCTCGTGAACGGCTGGTTCCAGGGTATGGGGTGGCCGCCGTCGGGTCGTGTCATGGCGCACTGGTTTTCACCGGGCGAGCGCGGTACCAAGATGGCGATCTGGAACGTCGCACACAATATCGGCGGCGGACTCGTCGGGCCGCTCGCGATACTCGCGATGGCCATCTTCGCCGACTGGCATGCGATTCTCTACCTGCACGGCTTTTTCGCGCTTGGCGTTGCCGCGTTCATCCTGCTCATGGTCCGCGACACGCCGCAATCGCAGGGCCTGCCGGCTATCGAGTTGCACCGCAACGACTACCCCAGGGCGTTCGAGTACGACCCGGATCACGAGCATGAGTTCTCGGCGCGCGACATCTTCATCAGGTACGTCCTGCGCAATCGCCTGCTGTGGTTCATCGCCGTCGCAAACCTGTTCGTGTATTTCGTGCGCTACGGCGTACTGGACTGGGCGCCGACGTATCTCGGCGAGGTGAAGCGTTTTTCGTTTGCCGATTCCGGATGGGCGTACGCGTTCTACGAGTTCGCGGGCATTCCGGGCACGCTGCTGTGCGGCTGGATGTCGGACAGGGTGTTCGGCGGTCGCCGCGCGCCTGCGTCGATACTGTTCATGCTCGCGACGCTGGTCTGCGTCGTCGTTTACTGGGTGAATCCGGCGGGCAATCCGCGTCTCGACATCGCGATGCTGATCGGCATCGGCTTCTTCATCTACGGCCCCGTCATGCTGATCGGCGTCCATGCCCTCGACCTCGCGCCAAAGAAGGCGGCGGGTACGGCCGCGGGCTTCACCGGGCTGTTCGGCTATGTCGGCGGCGCGGTGAGTGCCAGCGTGATCATCGGCGCTGTCGTCGATCGCGCCGGCTGGGATGCCGGATTCGGGCTCATCGTCGGCGCCTGCCTCGCCGCGACGGCGCTTCTCGCGCTGACAATGCGGAACTATCGGCACGCCTGAGCGCACTAAATGCCTCGAGGTATTTGCGATGAACGAGTCGATCAACGGCGATCTGTCCGCGAGAGCGGCGGTCGATACCAACGCCATGGACTGGGCGCCGAGTCCGAGCGGCCAGGTGTTTCGCAAGCGCGTGCATCTCGTTGGTCCGCCCGAGTCCGGGCAGGTGACGTCGATCGTGCGCTACGAACCGGGTTCGACGTTTCCCGAGCACGATCATCCGGAGGGCGAAGAGATCCTCGTCCTCGACGGCGTGTTCTCCGACGAACACGGCGACTGGCCGGCCGGGACGTACCTGCTGAACCCGGAGGGTTTTCGCCACGCACCGTTCTCCAGGGAAGGTTGTACGTTGTTCGTCAAGCTGCGCCAGTTTCCCGGCAGCGATCGCGAGCGTCATGCAATAGACACCGGACAGCTGGCCTGGCAGCCGACCGATACCGAGGGCGTCGCCTGCAAGCCGTTGTACAGCCAGCCGGGTTTCAGCGACACGACGCGACTCGAGCGTTGGGATGCCGGGACCGAAAGCGGCGATATCTTCCACGCTGACGGCGCCGAGCTGTTTGTCGTCGGCGGAGACCTCCAGGACGAAGACGGCCGCTATCCCGCGGGCACGTGGTTGCGTCTCCCCAGAGGCGCGACGCATCGCCCCGCTTCCTCCTCGGGCTGCACGCTTTACGTGAAGCTTGCTGCGCACCGGTATCTCAGGGCCGCGGTCGAGTAGTTCCGCCGACCCGTGTACGATCGAAAGCCGTGAAGTCACTGGTCCGCAATCTGTTCCTGGTTCTGGTCGTCGCGCCCGTGGCGGCGCATGGCCAGGGTTACGGCTCCATCGAGGAGATCGTCGTGACGGCTGCGCCGACCGACGACCGTGTTTCGCCGCCGTCGCTCGTACTCGATCACGATGCGTTGCAGGAGTTTCAGCCGATCGCCACGGCCGATGTCTTCCGCAACGTCACGGGCATATCGCTGCGAACCAACTCGCGCGGAGAATCGGTCATCCGGATACGCGGCGCGGAGGAGCGCCAGACGCTCGTGTTCCTCGACGGTGCGCCTCTCGCAACGCCCTGGGACGGGCGCACCGACCTCGCGCTGCTGCCGGCCGGGCTCATCGATCGCCTCGAAGTCAAGCGCGGCGTCGTGCCGATCGAATACGGCGCCAACGCCGTGGCCGGCGCCGTGGACCTGTTCACGTACGTTCCGGGCAGCGGGACGACCGTACGCGCAGAGTTGCAGCAGGGTTCCATGGGTTCCAGCAATCTCAATGCACTCGCGGGCATCGGACTGGACAACGGTTTGTCGTTCGTCGCGGGCGCTTCGAGCATCGATCGCGATGCGGAACGAATAGCGAACCGGTCGAGCGTCGCGTTCGATCCGTCCCCGAACAGCGAGCGGACCAACACCGATCTGTCGGCAGACTCCGTGTATTTCGCGACAGCCTGGTCGTCCGAGTCGTATTTCCTGCGGGCATCGTTGCTGCATGCCGACGTCGAGCGTGGTGTTGCCGCGAGGGGCAATCTCGATCCGGCCATCTCGAGACCCAGATTCTGGCGAGTACCCGATTGGCACCTGACCCAGGCAACCCTGAACGGTTCGTGGGATCTCTCGGAACGCTTCGATCTTCGTTTCACCGGATGGCGGCAGTGGTTCGACCAGACCATTGACGCCTATACGGACTACTCTTATTCGACGCTCGATGCGCGCGAAGAGGGCGAGGACGATACGATCGGCGCGCGGATGACGTTGTCTTACGAGCTCGATCGCGCCACGTTGCGCCTCGTATCGACGGCGCAGGAAAGCACGCACGATCAACTCGAATCGGAGACCGCGACCGGCGATCCGGCCGATCTCGTTGCCTCGCCCGAACTGCGTTTTCGTCAGCGGCTCATCACGATCGGTGCCGAGGCGGACATGCGATTGTCCGATTCGCTGACGTCGACGTTCGGCCTCGCCCGGGATCGGGCCGTCACGCCGCTGACCGGCGACAAACCACCGCAACCGTCGCTCTCGGCCACCGGATGGTCGGCAGGACTGCGCTGGACACCGGCGGAGAAATGGGAACTGGCCGCGACGCTCGGCGAGCGCACCCGCTTCCCGACGCCGCGCGAGTTGTACGGTGCCGCGCTCGGCAGGTTCCTGCTGAATCCCGACCTGAAGCCCGAGCGATCCCTGCTTGCCGACGTGACGCTCAAGGCGTTTCCCGGCGACAGCCTGTTCCTCGATTTCGCCGTCTGGGCGAACGACAGCGACGATACCCTGTCCCAGCGCAATGTCCGGGTTGACGGCGTGAGCAAACGCCAGCGCTACAACACGAACGGGTCGTTTACCTACGGTCTCGAGGCGGCGGCGACGCTGTACCTGACGGACGACTTCCGGACGGAGTTTTCCGCCGCGTTGCAGGACGGCGAAGTCGAGCGGGACGAAAACGGCGATCGGCCCGAGCTGCTGCAGCGTCCCGATGCTCAGCTGCGCGTCGCTCTGGATTGGCAGGCCAGTCCGCGCCTGGATTTGCGCGCGGAATTCATGCATACGGGCGAGGCCCGGGACCTGGATGACGACGGCACGCTGGTGACGCTTCCGGACTCGACGACGGTCAACCTGCGGGGCTTCTTCCAGGTCTTGGAATGGCGCGGGCGCGATATCGAGGTAACGGCGTCGATTGACAATCTTACGGACGAGCTCGTATTGCCCCAGCTCGGCCTGCCTGCGCCGGGCCGCATGTACCGGGTTGGCGTTCGGATCAACTAGAGTCCGCGAGAACCGGTCGATCGGTGCGATCTCCCGGCTGGCGGGGCGATCGCGTCAGCCCTCGAAGATCTTCGATGATCACCGCGACGGCAGGCGTCACGAATAGCACGAGGAACCCCGAGATCAGGATGCCGAAACCGAGGCTGACGCCCATCGGGATCAGGAATTGCGCCTGCGGGCTCTTCTCGAACAGCAGCGGGGCGAGGCCGAGTGCCGTCGTCAAGGTCGTCAACAGAACGGGCCGGAAGCGGCGGGCAGACGATTCGGACGCAGCCTGGACCGGCGTCATGCCGCTCCGGCGATACTGGTTGTAAAGGTCCACGAGCACGACGGATGCGTTCACGGCGACGCCGGCGAGTGCGACGATGCCGAATATCGACACGAACGACAGCGGGAATCCGAGGACGAAATGGCCGAGGACGGCGCCGGCGATACCGAGCGGAATGGCGACGAGAATGGCCAGCGGCTGAATATACGACCTCAGCTGCGACGCGATCATCGCGTAGATCACGAGTAGGACGACGATAAAGGCGCTGGCGAGCACGGCGAGATCCTCGTTCTGCTCGCGTGTCGCTCCGGCGCGCACCCAGCGAAGCCCGGGATACTGTGCCTCGATCGCCGGCATGATCGAGCTGACGATCGCATCGTTGGCGAGATTCGGCGTCGACAGCGTCTCGTCGACGTCGGCGCTGACCGTCACGACGCGCCGGCCGTCGATGCGGTCGATCGATGAATATGCGCGGCTCTCCTCGACACGCGCGACCGTGAACAGGGGTGCGCTGTCGCCGTTCGGCAGCTGCACACGGAAGCTGTCCAGAGCGTCGAGGCTCGACCTCGTTGCCTCCGGGTAGCGGACGTAAACGCGGATCTCCTCCCGGCCGCGCTGGATGCGCTGCACCTCGTCACCGAAGAAACCCTGGCGTACCTGGACGGCGACGTCCGCCTCGCGCAGCCCGGCGGCGCGACCGGCCGGCGTCAGTTCGAAGACGAGCTGCCGCTTGCCGAGATCGAAGCTGTCCTCGATCTGGTTGACCCCTTCGATCGCGGCGAGCCGGCTCTTCATGTCTTCGACGGCCGCGATCAGTTGCGATTCGTCCTGGTGTGCGAGCTCGAACTCGACGTCCGCGCCGAAACGCACGAAACTCGAGCTGAAAGTGACCCGTTCGGCGCCCTCGATCGGTCCGACGGCGTTGCGCCAGCGGCGCTCGATTTCGGCGGCGGGCGTCTTGCGCTGCCCGAAAGGCGTGAGCTCTATGCGGACCTGGCCGATGTTCTCCTGGCTCGAGAAAGAGTTCTGCGCCCCGGGGCCGCCGCCGGTCGACGCAAGACCGCCTGTCGTGGACGTCACGGATATGAACAGCGTCTCGCCCGTCTCCTCGCCGATTGCCTCGGCGACTTCGTACGCGCTGTCCGTCATGTGGCGAATCGCGGCATCGGTGCGTTCGAACGGCGTGCCCTCCGGCAGCGTGACAGACGCTGAAAGGTTGTTGCCCTCGATGACGGGGAAAAAGATGAAGCGCACCTGGCCGTTCTTGACGAGGCCGGTGCTCAGAATGAAGAAGGCGATCGCTAGGGCGGCCGTCGCATAACGCCACTTCGCCGCGAATGCCACGCCGGGCAGCACGAGGTGATCGCGTACATAGGCGACGCCTTCCGCGATCCGTGACTGCGTCTTCCTGAGCAAGCCTCGCGACCATTGGCCACCGTGGCTCAGGTGCGAAGGCAGGATGCAGAACGCTTCGAGCAGGGAAACGATCAGAACGCTTATCACCACCAGCGGTATCGCGCGCGTGATGTCGCCGAAGGTGCCCCCGGTCACGAGTAACGGTGCGAATGCAGCGACGGTCGTCAATACACCAACGAGAACGGGCGCGAGCATGCGTTTCGCACCGCGTGCCGCGGCCTCGTCGCCGGACCCGCCGCGTTCGCGCTCGGCATCGATGTTCTCACCGATGACGATCGCGTCGTCGACGACAAGCCCGAGGACGATGATGAGCCCGAACAGCGACACCATCGTGATCGTGACGCCCAGCGCTCCGAACAGCATGAAGCCGCCCATGAACGCGGTCACGATGCCCATGCTGACCCAGACTGCGAGCTTCAGGTCGAGCATCAGCACCAGGAACGTGAAGACGAGCGCGAAACCGAACAGGCCGTTGCGCAGGAGCAGGTTGACGCGTTCGCGCAACAGTTTGGTTTCGTCGCGGAGCTGGACCAGTTCGATGCCGGGCGGCGGCGTGTAGCCGTCAAGGAATTCGTCGACTGACGCCTTGACCGCCAGTACGTCTTCGGCCTCGGCGCGGTCGACCCTGACGAACACGGCCGGGCGCCCGTTGTAATCGTTGCGTAACTCCGCGCGGACGAAACCATCGCGAATCGTCGCGATGTCGGCGAGCCTGATGACGGACCCGTCCGGGCGCGTGAGTACCACGATCGATTCGAATTCCTCACCGCTCTGACGTTTCTGGTTCGTGCGCAGGAGGATTTCGCCGGACCCGGATGTGATCGAGCCACCGGCGAGGTCGAGCGACGAGCGCTGCACGGCATTGGCCACGTCGGAAAACGTCAGATCGTAGCGCCGCAGATTCGCTTCGCTGATCTCGATGGATACCTCGAGATCACGGTCGCCTTCGAGCGAAACGAGCGACACGCCCGGCTGCGTGAGCAGGTCTCGCTCGATGCTCTCCGCGGCTCTGCGCAATGCCATCGGGTCGACATCGCCGACGACGGCCAGCGTGACGACGCCGCCCGTCGGCTTCGGCGCAACCACGGAGGGCTTCTCGGCGTTTTCCGGCGGGAACTGGCTCAGACCGTCGACGGCCGATTCGACGTCGTCCTTGACCTGGTCGAGATCCGCGAAGTCATTGGTCTCGATCGTAACCCGGCCGTAGTTTTCGGATGCCGTCGACGTAACGCGCTTGACGCCGTCGATGCCGAGCACGGCCTCTTCGACACGGCGCGTGATGCCCTCTTCGACTTCCGCCGGAGTCGCGCCGGGGAATGGCACAGCGACGACGACCGTGCCCGGCATGATCGTCGGGAAGACCTGGCTCTGCAGGTTCATCGCCGACACCGCGCCGCCGACGATCAGAACGACCATCAGGAGATTGGCCGCGACGGGATTGCGGATGAACCAGCTGATCAGGCCGCGGTCGTCGTTAGCGTGAAGCATTGGTGCGTCCGCCCTGCGACATATCGTCGTCCGCCGGGGTCGATTCGACGGGTAAGCCGTCGCGGACGTCGGGCGGCGGAATCGCTACGACACCGTCGGCAATATCGAAAGCCTCGACGACGAGTTCCGTATCGTCGTGGGCCAGAATCTCGACGCGGCGTCCGGCAACAAGATCTCCCTCGACGACCCAGACCTGGTCGCGTGACGTAAGCGCCGTCGATGGCACGCGGTAGGTTTCTTCATTCGAAAGGCCGGCGATGTCGACGGTGACGAACTCACCGAGCGTCAGTGCGGCGATGTCGTCGCTCCGCAGGTACAGCGTGCCAAGCCGGGTGCGCTCGTCGAGCGATGCCGATTGCCGAACAACCGTCCCGACAATCTCCGGTTCCGTGGGGATCTGGGGGGTAATGATTGCGGCTCGGCCCTTCGGGCGGCCGATCCGCCGGAGTTCGTCGGCGGAGACCGGAACGGCGATCTCGAGGCTTGCGATCGAGAACATGCGTCCGACAGAAGCGTTGCCGCCGACCACCTGTCCCACATCGAGCTGGGTCTCGAGGATACGCGCATCGAAGGGGGCGCGGACGACGGTGCGCGCGAGGTTGAGTTCCGCGGCCGCTTTCGCCGCCTCGCCGCTCTGGATGCGGGCCCTGGCCGCCGCGATCTGCGGAACGCGCGCGGTCAGGTCGGGAATCGGGCGATCCGGGAATCGTCCCTGCCAGATTTTGCGCTCCGCCTCACCTTCGGCTTCGAGCCGGAGCAGGTCACTGCGCGCGACTTCGATCTCGGCCAGCGTGCGTTCGACAGCCAGCTCGTAGTCCGACGGGTCGATGACGAACAGGATCTCGCCCATGCCGACGCTCGCGCCCGGGCGAAAACGATCGGACACCGAGACAACCTTGCCCGAGACCTGGGGGATGACGCTCGTCACCGTGCGGGCCTCGACGACGCCGTTCAGCGCGACGACGGGCTCGTAGGCCTCGGTCACCGGCCGGATTACGGAAACGGCAACCGTGTCGCCCCGGGCGCTTGGCGGGGAAAACGCCGTGTCAGGCTTCAGAGACGCAGACAGCAACACGGCGCCGCCGACAACGGCGATGACGAGCGCGAGCTGAAACGCCCCTGCATGGCGTTGAATGAAATCAGTCATTTGTCTGCACGCATCGCGGACTCAAAAGCTTAGCATCCCCGATTTGACCGTGGTTGTCTGTTAAGGTTTGTAACAATTCTGCGGTATCGCCTTTGCAGAAATCCGGGGTTAGTATTTCCGCCACTTTAAGACACTGCAGAGACTCAAGGCATGAGAGACGTCGTAATCGTGGACAATGTACGTACCGGGCTGGCGAAGTCGTTTCGCGGCAGCTTCAATCTGACCCGCTCCGACGACATGGTGGCGCACGTGATCGATGCGCTGCTCGAGCGCAACCCCGGGGTCGCCCCGGACGAGGTCGAGGACGTCATCGTCGGCATTGCCGACCAGGTTGGTGAGCAGGGCGGGAATATGGCGCGCTTGTCCGTCGTATTGTCGAAGCTGCCGGTCACGACAGCGGCATCGACGATCAACCGATTCTGTTCGTCAGGTGTCCAGTCGATTGCGTTTGCGGCGACCCAGATTGCATCGGGCCAGACCCAGGTCGCGATGGCGGGCGGCGTCGAGTCGATCTCGATGAACCAGCGCCAGAAGGCCAGTGAGTACGAGAAGAACCCGCGGCTGCTCGCGGAGAAACCCGATGTTTTCATGGCCATGGGCAATACGGCCGAGGTTGTCGCTCGTCGCTATGACGTGACACGCGAGATACAGGACGAATACGCCGTGCAGAGCCAGGCCCGCTATGCGAATGCGGTCGAGCAGGGCTGGATTGCCGACGAGATCGTGCCGATGTCCGCGACGATGCTGAAGATCGACAGGGAATCCGGCGAGCAGAGCACGATCGATGTTGTCGTCGAGCGCGACGAATGCAACCGGCCGGGAACGACCATGGAAGGCCTGGCGGGCCTGAAACCGGCCTTCGAGGAAGACGGCACCGTCACAGCCGGCAACGCGTCGCAGCTGAGCGACGGCGCATCGATGACGTTGCTGATGAGTGCCGAGCGGGCCGGGCAACTCGGGCTGGAGCCGCTCGGTATTTTCCGCGGCTTCACCGTCGCGGGCTGCGAGCCCGACGAGATGGGCATCGGACCCGTATTTTCGGTACCGCGGCTTCTCGAAAACTCGGGCCTCGAGATGGGCGACATCGATCTCTGGGAGCTCAACGAGGCGTTCGCGTCCCAGTGCGTCTACTGCCGTGACGCCCTCGGTATCGACAACGAGATCTACAACGTCAACGGCGGCAGCATCGCCATCGGCCACCCGTTCGGCATGACCGGGTCGCGCATGACCGGCGCGTTGCTGCGAGAACTGCGGCGACGGGGCAAGAAATACGGCGTGGTCACGATGTGTATCGGTGGCGGACAGGGTGCATCCGCGCTGTTCGAGGCCGTGTAGTCCCGAATACTGAGAGCCAGCGCACGGCGACAGCCCGGCAGGGGCCCTAGACTGCCAGGGTCTATGTTACTGATTTATCGGAACTTGCCATGAACTCCGAGGTGCATCCTGCGGTCGTCGCGGTGGTGCTGTTCCTGACGGCGGTCGCGCTCGCTGTCTGGATGTGGGGCTCGGGCGCCGCCACGGGTATCGGCGGCCCGGCCGAGCTCAGGACCGGCCCGGACGGTCATCACTATGTCCAGATCCGGCACTACCTCGTCGAGCACGACGAGGACGGCGACTTCGTGGCAACTCACGATCTCGATTCGATCGGGGTCGAGTTGTTTCTCGGTAGCTACGCGTTTTTCTCCAATGGCGATGTGCTCCTGCGGCGGGGCCCCGACCCGCGCTCCTTCGCCGACAACCTGCGCGCGTTTCAGCGCAGGACGAACTTGTCGTCAATCAGCCCGGAGACCGCGGACAGTGGCTTGTTCCGCTGCGATCTCGACGCACGTCTGTGCGAGCGCTTCGGCGACCCCGGGGTGGATTTCAAGGCGGCACACGGCATCTTCATCGACCGGGCGACCGACGAGGTTTACGTAAGCGACACAACGCGCCACGTTCTGCGCAAGTACTCGGCCGGCGGGGACCAGGTTGCCGTGACCGGTGAGGCTTTCAGGTTCCCGAACGAGCTGACGTTGCACGACGGCCGGTTGTATGTTGCCGACACCAATCATCACGTCGTGCGCATCATGGCGGCGGAATCCGGCTCCTACGGCGACCTCGTGGACAGCATCGACGTGGTACCCGGCGAAGCAGCGCTCGCGGGTCAGCGATGGCCAAGCCACTTCGTACGAGTCGGTGACGGATGGTGGGTCAACAATATGGAGACCGGCATGGATCTCGGCGGTCTCTATGTTTTCGACGACGACTGGAACTATGTCAGACGCATCTCGCTGCCGGGGAACGCCGACCCGATCTCGATGCTGGCCCTGGACGACGAAGTCTGGGTCAGCGACTGGAACAACGATATCGTGCGGCGGTTCACGCACGATGGCAAGCCGCTGTCTGCACTGGAATCCGCCGGACTCGAGGACATTCTCGCGCGCTCACGCATCGAGCGTCGCGAGTACACGCTTTACGGTTACGGTGGCGTGGCGCTTTTGATATTCGTGCTGCTTGCGCTGCTCGTGCGGGCATTCGCCGTCGGCATGAACAGGGACTCGAACGCCACGGACGCCGCGAAACGCGAGATCGACCCGGACGACGGCCGGGAGCTTCGCCTCGAGCCCGATGAAAAAGCGCTTTTCCGCATGCGCGTTGCAACAACGCTGGTCGGTGTGCTGTTGCTGCCGCTCGTAGCCCTGCTCGGCTACATCGTCGTCGGGAGCCAACAGCCCGAGCTCGGTGTCCACCTGGTCATCCCGCTTGCCGGGTTGTTTCTCGCGTTCGGAGCCATCGTCTGGATGGTCAGATCGAACCGCGGCACGGCCATCCGGATTGCGGGTAACACACTGACACTTCGCGACCACACCGGGCGCGAATCGAGTTGCCCGGTCCGGGACGTACGTTACTCGACGTCTGCAATTGCAACGCGCGACACCGCAGTTTTTCTCGGACAACCTCTGGCGCCCGTCTATTCTCGCAAGGCCATCGAGCAGGACCTGATTCCCCGGCTCGCGCCGGCGCAACGTGTCAATCCGTTCTCGATGACCCGGATTCTCATCGAGGTACGGCATCCGCAAGGCATCGTCGCGGTACTCGCACTCGGGGCCGTCGTGGTCCTCGGCATCGTCGTGCGGCTGGGAACGACCATCTAACGAACAGGGCGCGGCATTATCGAGCCGCCCATTCCTCCAGCAATCCGCCTTCGGTCTCCAAGTCGAACCCGCCACGATTGATGCTGCGTCCATCGAGCAGCGCAACCATGTCCTCTGCCGTGTCTTCGATGGGCCGGAATTCGAGGCCTGCCGCCAGGGCGCGATCGTTGTTGACCTGCATGAAAGGGCTCGCATCGCCCGGGAACCAGGGCGAGTAGGTGGGCGGCTGCTCGTGACGTTCGAGAATGAAGTCCCAGTCGACCCAGGTCAGTTTCGACGTCGACTCCAGCGCATCGCGAATACCGGTCAGGAACGGGCCGGCCGTGTACGGTTCGACGCCGCCAACGGCATTGTAGGGGCCCGTCGCTTCGCCCCGCTCGAGGAGCCGGATCATCCAGTTGCACATGTCGCGTGCATCGATGTACTGCACCGGCCAGTCCTCACGGCCCGGCACGAGGATCTCGTTACCGGCAACCATGCGAATGAGCCAGTGGCGCAGACGGTCGGTCGGGTCGCCGGGACCCGCGATGATGCCCGGTCGCACGTTGATCGCATCATCGCCAAAGATCCTGGCGACCTCCTGCTCGCAAAGTGCTTTGCGCGCACCGTAGGTCGGGCCGTAAATGTGCTCGCTCTCGTCGAGCGGCCTGTCCATGGCGGCGTACGCGGACGTAAACTCATCGTCGCTCAGTTTCAGCGCGTCACCGTCGTACGCCGAGATGCTCGAGACGAACAGGTAGGTACCGACATTGCCTTTGAGCAGTTCCGCCGACAGCCGGACATGGCGCGGGAAGAAGCCCGAGTTGTCGATGACCGCATCCCACTCGCGTCCCTCGAGCGCATCGAGTTGGCCGTCGCGATCGCCAATCAGCCTCTCGACATCCGGGAACATGTCGGGAGCCGTCTTGCCGCGGTTGAACATGGTGACTTCATGGCCGCGCGCCAGTGCGTAGTTGATCTCGTGAGGGCCGATGAAACCGGTGCCTCCCAGAATCAGGAGGCGCAGCGGTTTCGGTGCGGGATCGGTCGCCCGAGTGATGGACGGCAACGCCGACAGGGCGCCCAGCGCAGAAAGTGACTTCAGGATTTCGCGGCGGTTCATGGGTACTCCTGTTACGTTGGCGTTGTATAGTGCGACGCTCGGGTCGCGCAGAAGTTTCGAGGATACATCGTCGAGTATGAAAAAGGTCGCCGTAGCAAAGTGGAATGAGCTCGCCGATCGACAGCCGGCATACGCGCTGGTTGCCGACGTCGACCTGGTCGTCGTCCGGTATGACGACTCGGTCAGCGTGCTGTACGGGCGCTGTGCGCACCGCGGCGCGCTGATGTCGGACGGCTACGTCGACGGCGACAACCTGATCTGCGGTGTACACGCCTGGGACTACCGCCTCGATACCGGCGTCAGTGAGTACAACAACTCGGAGACCCTGCCGAAGTTCGATGCCTGGGTCGAGGAAGGCGAGGTGCGGGTCGATGAAGATGAAATCCGCGCCTGGGCGCGGCAACACCCGCAGCCCTTCGATCGCGATGCCTACCAGGGTCTCTACCAGGACCCGACCGGCACCTCACTGGAACCGCACGTCAAGTTCATCCGCAAGCTCGCAAGCGAAGGCCTGAAGAAGGTTGGTCATCACGGGCCGGCCTCCGCGATGGGCGTGCCGCGAACGGAACTGCCGGCCTGGGAGGATCTGCAGTTCGTCACGGGGCAGTTGCACAAACTGCCGTTACTCGACGACGACCCGGTCGGGACCGACCTCGTTATCGGGCCCAACGCGCGCAAGCCCTTGCATCTCGACATTCCGTTGTTCGTCTCGGATATGAGTTTCGGCGCCCTGTCCGAAGAATCCAAGGTCGCGCTTGCCAAAGGTGCCGAGCTGGCCGGAACCGGCATCTGCTCGGGAGAGGGCGGCATGTTGCCCGATGAGCAGGACGCAAACTCGAGATACTTCTACGAACTCGCGTCGGCGCGGTTCGGCTTCGCCTGGGACAAGGTTCGAAAGACCCAGGCGTTTCATTTCAAGGGCGGCCAGGGCGCGAAGACCGGCACGGGCGGGCATCTGCCGGGTGAAAAAGTGAAGGGCCGGATTGCCGAGGTGCGCGGCCTCGAGGAAGGACAGGCCGCGATTTCGCCGGCACGCTTTCCCGAGTGGAGCGAGCTCGCCGAGTTTCGGGATTTCTCGGCCGAAGTCCGCGAACGAACGGGCGGCATCCCGGTCGGCTTCAAGCTGTCTGCGCAGCACATTGAAAAGGACATCGACGCAGCCCTCGACATCGGGGTCGACTACATCATTCTCGACGGCAGGGGCGGAGGCACCGGCGCGGCGCCGCTGATCTTCCGCGACAACATCTCGGTGCCGACGATTCCGGCACTGGCACGCGCGCGCCGGCATCTCGACAGCTGCAAGGCGGACGGTGTCACGCTGATCATCACGGGCGGACTGCGGCATCCCGCCGACTTTGCCAAGGCAATGGCACTCGGTGCCGACGGCGTCGCCGTGTCCAATGCCGCATTGCAGGCGATCGGATGTCTCGGCATGCGGGCATGCCACACGAATAACTGCCCGGTCGGCATCGCGACCCAGAAAGCGCACCTGCGTGAGCGGCTGCCCGTCGATATCGCCGCGGAACGGCTTGCGCGCTTCTTCGGTGCGTCGGTCGAACTGATGCAGGTGCTGGCGCGCGCCTGCGGTCACGATCATCTTCGCAAATTCGCGATCGACGACCTGACGACGTTCAAGCCGGATATGGTTGGCTTGACGGGTGTTGCGTACGGCGGTGTCGCCAACGTCTAGTCGCTATTGACGAGACTTGCCGCGGCGGCCGCAATGTTGCGGATCGCATCGAAATCCCTGTCGGCAAGAAGGTCTCTCGGGGCGACCCATGAGCCGCCGATGCACGCGACGTTCCCGAGGGCCAGGTAGTCGGCGGCGTTGTCGGCGTCGATGCCCCCGGTCGGCATGAACCTGACCTCGGGAAGCGGACTGCCGAGGGCCTTCAGGTACGCTACGCCCCCCGCGATATTCGCGGGAAAGAGCTTCTGCAGATCGTAGCCTCGATCCAGCAGGGCCAGCGACTCGCTCGGCGTAATCGCCCCGGGGACGAATGCCAGACCGGCGGCCTCGACGGCGTCGAGCAAGCGCGGGCTCGAACCGGGGCTCACGCCGAATGTCGCACCGGCCTCGCGCACGTCTTCGACCTGCCGCGGCGTCCTGAGGCTCCCGGCACCGACGAGGATATCCGGTACTTCAGCTGCGACGTCGCGAATCGCCGCCAGGGCATCGGGTGTGCGCAAGGTCACTTCAATGGCACGCAATCCCGCGTCGAGCAGCGTCCTCGCCAGCGGCACCGCCGCGTCCGGGTCGTCGATGACGACGACGGGCACGATGTGCGTGCCGCCGAGGATTTCGGCAGCGCTCACGGCTCGGCGCCCGAGAAAAAGCTGGCGCCTTGCTCGGCGCTCGACGCACGTTCACGGAATGCGGCGAACAATTCACGGCCGATGCCGGTGTCGTGAGCCGCTATCTCGTCTTCGCCGGCGTCCCGCGCATCGATATCGTCGTCCGCGCTGACCGAGAGCTCTCCCGTCGCGGCACAGACCGTCACGAGATCGCCGTCGCGGATCTTGCCGATCGTTCCGCCGTGCGAAGCTTCCGGCGTAACCTGGATCGCGGCCAGTACCTTGCCGGAGGCGCCGGACATGCGGCCATCGGTCAACAGCGCGACGTTGAAGCCGCGACTCTGCAACAAGCCGAGGTACGGCGTCAGTTTGTGCAGCTCCGGCATGCCGATCGCCGACGGGCCCTGGTGCGGCAGCACGGCGACGAAGTCCGTCTCGAGTTCGTTGTCGTTGAAGGCGCGCCTGAAGTCTTCCTGCGACGTGAAGACGCGGGCCGGCGCCGAAATCGTGTGGTGCTCGGGCTTGACCGCGGAGATCTTGACGATGGCACGGCCGATACCGCCCTCGACCAGGCGCAGGCCACCTTCGGTGTCGAACGGCTCGGCGACCGTGGTGACGATCTCCGGATCCAGCGACCGATCCGGCACGGCTCGCCAGTCGAGCGCGCCGTTCCTGACGAAAGGCTCATCGCAATACTTGTGCAGGCCCCGACCGAGGATCGTCGTCACGTCGTCGTGCAACAGCCCGGCGTCGAGCAATTCGCGGATGACGTAACCGAGCCCGCCTGCCGCGTGGAAGTGATTGACGTCGGCGACGCCGTTGGGATAGACGCGCGCCAGCAGCGGTACCGCGTGGGAGAGCTCGGCGAAATCGTCCCAGTCGATCGTGATGCCGGCCGCACTCGCGATGGCAATCAGGTGAATCGTGTGATTCGTCGAGCCGCCGGTCGCGAGCAGACCGACGATTGCGTTGACGATCGCTTTTTCGTCGACGATCTCGCCAACGGGAATATAGTTCCGGTCGAGGTGGGTGTTTCCGAGAACACGGCGGACGGCTTCGTCGGTCAGCAACGAGCGCAGCTCGGTGCCCGGATTGACGAACGAGCCGCCGGGCAGTTGCAGGCCCATGAGTTCCATGAGCATCTGGTTGCTGTTTGCCGTGCCGTAGAAAGTGCAGGTTCCCGGTGCGTGATAGGCGGCCGATTCGGCCTCGAGGAGCTCATCGCGGTCGATGCGCCCGGCCGCAAAATCCTCGCGGACCTTGGCCTTTTCCCTGTTCGACAGGCCCGTCACCATCGGGCCGGCCGGGGCGAAGATGGTCGGCAGGTGGCCGAAAGACAAGGCGCCAATCAGCATGCCCGGCACGATCTTGTCGCAGATGCCGAGGCAGACCACGGCGTCGAAGACGTCGTGCGACAAGGCGACCGCGGTGGACAGCGCAATGACGTCGCGGCTGAACAAAGACAGGTCCATACCGTCCTGCCCCTGCGTGACGCCGTCACACATCGCCGGCACGCCACCGGCGACCTGGGCGACGGCGCCGTTCTTCGACGCGGCGCGCTTGATCTGCGCCGGATAGGTTTCGAACGGCTGGTGCGCGCTCAACATGTCGTTGTAGGCGGTTACGATGCCGAGGTTCGCCACTTCACGCTCCTTGATCGCCTGTTTCTCGATCGGGGAGGCCGCGGCCATGACGTGCGCGAGATTGCTGCACGACGCGTCCGAGCGGGCAGGTCCTTCGTGCGAGGCCTTGTGAATACGTGAAAGATAGGCGCCGCGCGTCCCGCGGCTGCGTTCGATGATTCTCTCGGTAACGCGGTCGATGACGGGATTCATGTTGTCAGGGTGCCCAGTAGATGCGAACCGGTGCGCGCTTTTGCCACAGCAGGCGGCTCACCGGGAACTGTTCGCCGTTGTCCTTGCATTGTTCATAGACGGCGCGCTTGTCGTCACCGAAGAACAGCAACACGATTTCGTCGCTGCGCGACAGGGCGGCGAGCGTCAGGCTGACCCGGGCATGCGGACTGGCCGCCGTCCGTACCGGCAGGCACAGCGTGTGGGATTCGAGATCCAGGCCTTCCTCGAGATTGTCGGCGTCGGGAAAAAGCGAGGCGAAATGTCCGTCCGCGCCCATGCCGAGCAGCGAACAGGCGAACGGGAACGGCATGAACCGCACTTCGGCATCGAGTTCGGCGCAACGATGCTCGATCGTCTTGCCGTCGGCGTAATAGCCGAAAAAGTCCGCGTCGGCCGCCTTGTCGACCAGCAAGGTCTCGCGAATGAGTTTCTCGTTGCTGTCGCCGTGGTCCGTAGGCACCCAGCGGTCATCGCTGGCCAGCACGGTCACGCTCGACCAGTCGAGTTCGGTGCCGGCGAGTTCCGTGAAGCAGCGCGCCGGCGTCGTGCCGCCGCTGACCACGAGCGACGTATCGATACCGGCGTCCAGCCTGCGGCGAAGCGCGTCGGCAATGCGTTCGGCGGCGGCGACTGAAGCCTCTTCGCGTGTTTCAAAAAGGAATTCCATCTTTCAACTCTCCGGCTGCCAGGTGCGGTCGTCGCGGTCCAGGAGCAACGACGACGCCGACGGACCCCAGGAACCTGCGACGTAGGACTCGACCTTCTGTCTGGCCGAGGCCCACCCTTCAATGATCGAATCGGCCCATTGCCACGCGGCTTCGACCTCGTCACGGCGCATGAAAAGGGCAGGGTTTCCGCGCAGCACTTCCATCAACAACCGCTCGTAGGCATCGGGATAGCGTATGCCGAACGTCTCTTCAAAGCTCAGGTCCAGCCCGACGGGCCGCAGGTCGAACCCGCCCGGACGCGGTTCCTTCGCCATCAGCGACAGCTCCACGCCCTCGTCGGGCTGCAAACGTATGATCAGGCGATTCGGCTGTACGTTGAATTGCGGCTTGGGGAAGATCGAGTGCGGTATGTCCTGGAACTGCACCACGATTTCCGAATGCTTGGCATTGAGCCGTTTGCCCGTGCGCAGGTAGAACGGCACGTTGGACCAGCGCCAGTTGTCGATCTGCAATTTCAGCGCGACAAAGGTCTCCGTCGTGCTGCCGTCGCCCGACAGCTCGTCGAGGTAGCCTGCGACCGTCTCGCCCTTGATGGCGCCGGCCTTGTACTGGCCGCGCACCGTCGTCGTGCGGACGTTGTCCCCGGTGATCGGATGCAGCGCCTGCAACACCTTGATCTTCTCGTTGCGCACGGCGTCGTGGTGCAGGCTCGACGGAGGCTCCATTGCGATGAGGCAGACAAGCTGCAGCATGTGGTTCTGTACCATGTCCCGCAGCGCACCGATGCGATCATAGAACTCGATGCGTCCACCCACGCCGAGATCCTCGGCGACCGTAATCTGGACGTGATCGATCGTGCCGCGCTTCCAAAGCGGCTCGAACAGGGAATTGCCGAAGCGCAGGGCGAGCAGGTTTTGCACGGTTTCCTTGCCGAGGTAGTGGTCGATGCGATAGATGCGGTCCTCGGCGAAACACTCGCCGACCTGCTCGTTGATTTCGCGTGCAGATTCGTAGTCGCGGCCGAGCGGCTTCTCGAGCACGATGCGGCTGTTGCCCGTCACGAGACCGTTCTTCCTCAGTCCGGCGGCAATCGGCCCGAACAGGCCGGGCGCGGTCGCAAGATAGGCAACGCGCACGCGGTCATCGGCGCCCGCGAGCAAGTCGCCGAGCGCTCCCCATCGGTCCGGCGCCATGGCGTCGCACTGGGCGTAGTGAATCCGCTCACGCAGCGCCCGCCACTCGTCGTCCCGGAAATCGTCCTCGCGCAAATGGGACCGCAAGGCCTCCTCGACCCGATCGAGGTACGTGTCGCGATCGAGGTCGCCCCGGCTCGCGGCGATGATACGGCTGTCTGTCGTGATCTGATTGTCACGGGCGCGGTGATACAGCGCCGGGATGAGCTTGCGCAGCGCAAGGTCACCGGTGCCCCCGAAAATGACGAGGTCGAAATCATCTGCAGGTAAGAAATTAGCCATCGCTCTCTCCTGGGGATGAAATTTTACTACGCGATTTATTACAAAACCCAGCAAAAATGCGCGGAACACTACAGAAATCATGTAGTATCACTACATGCTGGGTGAGATCAACCAGTCGCTTCCGCGCCTGAGCCGTGCCGAAAAACAGGTCGCGGAGTGGGTGCTCGCGCATCCGCGCCAGACGACCGAGTCGACGGTGGCCGAAGTGGCGAAGGCTTGCGCGACGAGCGAGCCGTCGGTGATCCGGTTTTGCCGTCGCATGGGTCTCTCGGGATTCCGCGAGCTCACCATCCGCCTGACCGAAGCCCTCAGCCAGCCGGACAGCCTCGTGCACCGTGACGTCAGCGCCGCCGATTCGACGGCCGATGCAACGGTGAAAGTCGTCGAGGCCGCGATCCAGTCGCTCGTCGATTTGCGCGCACAATTGTCACGGATGCCGTTCGAACGCGTGGTCGCGCGCATGGCGACGGCGCAGCAATTCGTGTTTTCGGGTCTCGGCGCGTCCGGGCATGTCGCCACCGATGCGAGTCACAAGTTCTTTCGCCTCGGCACGCCGTGCAATGCGTTGATCGACACGCCGAGCATCCGGCAATTCGCAGCGATCGCGGGGAATCACGACGTGTTCATACTGATTTCGAAGAACGGCAATTCGCCGGTGCTTTGCAATGCCGCGCGGCGCGCGCGCGGCAACCATGCGTTCGTCATTGCCATAACGAATCCGGGATCCGAACTCGCTGCATCGGCCAGCGCCGTGTTCGCCTGCGATGCCCAGGAAGACACGAACATCTATACGCCGCGCAGCTCGCGCCTCGTGCATCTTTCCGTGCTCGATGCGCTGCACGTCGCGACGGCACTGGCGCTCGGCAATTCCGCCGCCGATAATCTGAGACGCAGCAAGGACGCACTGCTCGTGGATCCGGGCGCGGCAGGGGGAACATAAGAATGGGTCACGCAGTGTCACAGGAACTGTGGTCGTCACGCAGGGGCTTTCTGCTGGCGGCGATCGGGTTCTCCGTCGGTCTCGGCAATATCTGGCGGTTCCCGTACGTCGCCGGGGAGAACGGCGGCAGTGCGTTCGTCATCATCTACCTGGTTTGTGCCTTCGCGATCGGCTTGCCGCTGTTGGTCAGCGAACTCGCAATCGGCAAGCTCGGCCGTTCGGACCCGACCGGCAGCTACCGCTCAGTCGCCGAGCAGAGCAATCGGTCGACCGCCTGGGCGGGCGTCGGATCACTTGCGATCCTCTGCGTGTTTGCCGTCAATTCGTTCTATACCGTTCTGTCAGGATGGACATTCGACTATTTCGTGCGCGGCGTGACGGGTCAGTTTGCCGGCCTGGACTCGGACGCGTCGAGCGCCGCATTTTCGGGCCTGATGAACAACCCGTGGCGCATGTTGCTCTGGCATACGATCGTCGTACTGCTCGTCGTCTTCATCATTCGCCGCGGCGTTCAGCAAGGCGTGGAGCGCGCCGCGAACATCCTCATGCCGATGCTGTT
>JANQGP010000247.1 GCA_028277265.1 Woeseiaceae bacterium
CGAGGCTCTCGCACTGGCAAAGGACAAAGGGTTGAACGCCCGGACCGGGACGTGCGCGGTCATGTACGTCAAGCCGGAGGCGAGCTACCACTCGATTCATAAGTGGATCATGAAACTCGCCGGTAAGTACTGACTGCCGCACCCGGGAATCAGGACAGGATGAGGTCGACGCCTCGTTCGACCAATGCGCCCCCCAGCCAAGAGCCCAGTGGAATCAGCAGGTACAGCGAGAACCGAATCAGGGTCGAGTTGTCGAACGGCCAGGTTCGCAGGTCTTCAATCATCGTTTTATAGGCCAGCGTGTCGGCGATGGACGGCCCTTCACCGGAGCCGGACTTGAGCGTATCTCTGGCAGCACTCAGGCGCGTCCTGCACCATTCGAGTTCCCGGTCCTTTGCGGCTTTGAATTTCCGGCGGATGCCGCGCAATGGCAGCATCAGGCCAACCCACGCCAGTACCGTGAACGCAATCCAGAAGCCTAGAAGAGCCGCCCAGTAACGGGATTCGACCCCCAGCAAGGACAGGACCGAGACCATCCCGATCACCAGTAGTGCATTGGACAGTCCCTGGCGAATCAGCGGCTGATACGGACGCATATCGAGCAGGTCCAGCGTCTCTATACCGTTTGATAGGCGCGAGAGCCGGGCGGATTCCACGACGATCGCGTAGTTGAAGCATCCGATCCAATACACGAAAAACACGGTCGTTACCCGATGCCAGACGACCTCGTAGCTCCAGCCCTGCCAATTCCATGGATTGTCGGGTCCAAGCGTAGTCGCGTTCGTGACGCCGACACCGATGATCAGGTAGCTCACGACACCGATCGACGGCAATATCCACGGTAAATGCTTGCCAGCCCTGTCGACCACGTCAGGCCGATCCGGCAAATTCGGAATGGCCTGCGCCAACGCATGCGTTGTCCCGCGCGCCGTCATGAGCAGATAGGCATACGCTGTCGCGCAGTAAGCGGTGATCAGTATTTGTGTGACGGCGACGCGGAGTTCGTCCGGTGCTGAGCTACCATCGTTTCCGAATACGGCTCTTCCGACGAAGAAGGCTATGAGCAACCCGATCGCGAACCCGGTACCGATCAACAACGGATTTCCCGGGAGCGCGTCGTAAGCTTTCAATGTCCAGGGCGTAATGTACGGCTTGTCCAGGCTGTTCGTGCTACTTCCTGTCTCGATATCCCCGCGATGGTTCATTGGTGTACGGCCCCCTGGTCCGCCCGCTTGTTCTGAACGCCCTGCCCGGCAAACACCTGCTATGAACCGGGGCGACAGGGTGCTTCCGGCGAAGACGGCAAGTCGTCGGCATTGCCGAGAGCGCCGCAAATTGCGATCGGCCGCCGTTTCTCATAGATTGCGGCTAATGAGCGAATCCGCAATACATCCGACCGCCATCGTCTCCCGCGACGCCAAGATCGGAGCCGGTGTCGAGATCGGCCCCGGCGCCGTGATCGAGGGCAACGTCAGGATTGGTACGAACACGTCGATCGGCCCGTACGCAATCGTCCACGAGTATACTCGCATTGGTGACAACAACCGCATAGGCGCCCACGCCGTCATCGGCGGTGAGCCGCAACACACCGGCTACGACGGGTCGGACACCTACGTCGTGATTGGCAATGACAATGTCCTGCGCGAGTTCGTTACCGTCAATCGCGCCTACGTACCTGGCGCCGAGACGCGCATAGGCGCGAGTTGTGTCCTGATGACCGCCGCACATGTTGGCCACGACACGATCATTGGCGACCACGTCATCCTGACCAACAACGTCCTGCTCGGCGGTCATGTCGAGATCGCCAACAACGTGATCATGGGCGGCGCGTCCGCTGCACATCAGTTCACACGCATCGGGCCCTACTGCATGGTGGCGGCATTCGTAGCGCTCAAGAAGGACGCGCTGCCGTTCTCACTGATCGGCGGCACGCCGGTGCGACATTACCGTCTGAACACGGTTGGCCTCCGACGCAACGGGATCAAGGGTGATCGCTACCGGGCCCTCGAAAACGCCTTCGACGCGCTGAAGGGTGGCGACCGGTCGCTCGACGGTATCGCGGATACCGAGGAAGTGGCGATCCTGCGCGACTGGCTCTCAAAAACATCGAAGTACGGTCGCTATGGCTTTGCGTCAGCCAAACGATAAAACGACCGTGGCGAAGCAGAGTACAGACGACGCCGAGATCGAGAAACGGCGCAGTGCCGGGAGCAGCCGGCGACGCATGTCGGCCGGTCGTCGCGTGGTCTACGCGATAGGCTTGCCGTTGCTGCGCGGTCTGGTGTCGCTACTGAACGCCACGTACCGGATTGAGAAAGTCACGGGCCAGGACATTGCTGACCGCATCATCGCCGACACCGGCCAGGCTTACGTGCCGTGCTACTGGCACTCGCAGCAACTCGTCCTGTCCTGGATGATGCGGAGCTGGATCCGGGGCGGCTTCAAGGCCTGCTTTATTGTCTCGGCCTCGGTCGACGGCGAAGTGCCGGCCAAGCTGGCGCAGAAGCTCGGTGCCGACGTGATACGCGGTTCGGCCGCCAACACAGGCGCACTCGTCCTGCGTGACGCCCAGCAATCCATGAAGCGTGGCGTATCAATCGTAACGACGCCCGACGGACCGCTCGGCCCGGCGTTCGAATTCAAGACGGGAACGGTGCTCATGGCGCGCGTCGGCAGCGCCCCGATGGTACCCATCGGCTATGCGGCCGACCGTGCCTGGGTTCTCGACACCTGGGATCGCTTCATGATCCCGAAACCGTTTGCGCGGATAGCAATCGGCATTGGCGAGCCTGTCGAGGTACCGCGCGGCGCGACGCCCGAGGACTTCGAGCGCCTGCGTGCCGGCATGGAGTCGGCGATTAACGCGCAGATTCAGGACAGTAAATCGGCGGTTTTCCGCGCGACGTAGTCAACCTCGTCGTCGGCCATTTCCGGGAAAACCGGTAGCGACACGACCCTGGACGAAACCCGGCTCGCTATACCGAGGTCGTCATAACGGCAGGTCCTGCCGAAATAGACATGCTCGTGCAACGCCTTCGGATAGCGGTCGGGTCCATGTCATAGGTGTTCGGATCGATCTCCACGAGCACCGGGGTTGCGCCATGGTACTCGATGACTTCGAGCGTTGCCGCGAAGGTAAACGGCGTCGTGATGATTTCGTCGCCGCTCCGTGGTACCTGGCGGAGGCAAACGTCGGCTTCCTCGGCAATGGACTCGTAAGCCCGAGCGAGGTCGAGAAACGGCACTTTCATTCGGGCTGCTCCGTGCTGACGAGATCACTGATCATCGTCGCCGTCCTGAGGGCTTCCATACCGATGCGGCCACTCACGAGTGGCGGTGGTCCGCCCGCGACCGACGCGAGGAAGGCTCGCGCCTGCTCGAGCAACGCGTCGGCTTCATCGAAACTCTGCTGCTCGGCGAGGATATCGTTCGGGCTCGTGACGGGGTCATCACCGCGTTTCCGGTAGCTCGACACCGACTTCTTGTGAAGGTCGATGGAAAAATAGGCGTCGGGCTGGAATATCCTGAGCATGCGTTCTGTCTTCATGCTGATACGACTGCTCGTAATGTTGGCGATACAACCATTGTCGAAGCGCACGCGGGCATTGGCAACGTCGATACTATCCGAAAATACCGAGCGTCCTGACGCATCGATGTGGGTCATGGCGGACCCGGTCAGGCTCTGGACCAGGTCGATGTCGTGAATCATGAGGTCGAGGACGACGCTCACGTCGAGCGAGCGCGGCTTGTACGGCGCAATCCGGTTCGATTCGATGAACTGCGGATTCTGCACACGATCGGCAATGGCAACGATGGCGGGATTGAAGCGCTCGAGGTGCCCGACCTGCAGGACAAGTCCTTTCGACTCGGCGAGTTCCACGAGTTCCCCGGCCTCGTCGATCGATGCTGCGATCGGTTTCTCGATCAGCATATGGATACCGTTTTCGAGCATAAGCATTGCGATCTCGAAATGCGTCGACGTCGGTGTCGCCAGCGCGATCGCATCGACCTTGCCGATCAGCTGACGGTAGTCGTCCAGGGCAAGAGGAGCGCCTACTTCGCTCGCAACAACTTCCGCGCGATCGAGGTCTTTGTCGACGACGGCGACCAATTCCGATTGGGGCAGCGAAGCAAACTTCTGGGCGTGCCAGCGCCCCATGGAACCGACGCCGACAACGGCGGTGCGCGTCGCCATCATGAGCCGGCCGCTGACACTTTCTGAGTGTCTCTGGTCACGGGTTCCTCGTTCCTGTCGAGTTCACGGAATCCGGCCGATTCGGCATCGAGCCGAAAACAGCAAGGCCGGTCGAGCCAGCTGCCGAGATTGACCGAGCGGAAACTCTCGTCCGGCGAACACCAGTCGTCGCGGACATGCACGTGCCCCGAGATGATCAGGTCGAAGGGCCGCTCGGCGTAGGCCTTCCCGGCGTGGACACGAATTTTCCGCACCGCCTCGGTATCGTCGATCGTCTTGGTGTTGGACGTGTAGTGCCGGCTCGATTCACTCGCACGTTCGCCAATCCTCGCAATGAGCCGACCGGGCAGGTTGCGTACGAGAAAGCTCACCGGGCCTGTGCGGAGAAACCAGCGCAGAAACAGGTAGCCGCGGTCATCCGGATCCATCTGGTCGCCGTGTTCGAGGCGCACAGTCCGGTCGCCGATTTCGACATAGGTCGCCTCGCCGTAGACCGTCGCGCCAAGCCGGTCGGCCCAGAAGTAACGCAGGTGCAGATCGTGATTGCCCTCGAAATAGAGAATCTCTACCCCCTCGCCCAGGAGACGGCGAATCTCGTCGATAATCTCGCTGAAGCGATCGATGAAGTAGCCGTGGTCGGCTACCCAGAGATCGAAAATATCGCCGAGCAGCACCAGGTGCGAAGCGTCTTTACCCGTCAGAGACCGCAGGAATTCGCAGAACCCCCGGGCACGCGGACAGTCCGGTGACACGATATGTATGTCCGAGACGAAATAGGCGCCAGTCATAGCGCAGATTATTACATGTAGAAGGCACCGCGGTTATCACAATCCGTTCGATAACCGCGGCGAGCGCGGAAGAACATGCCGTCTACATCAGTGCGACAGTCCTGGCGCCTTGCGGACGTATCTGCGGTCTTCAAGTTGTTTCATCATGAAGTCGGCGACATCGGCGCGCGATATCTTCCCCTTCAGGTTCTTTTCGTTGACGGAGAATCCGTGCAGATACGCGCCGGTTAATGGTCCGTCGGTCAGGTAAGCGGGACGGACGATCGTCCAGTCGAGATCGCTCTGCCTGATGACCTGTTCCTGGCGCTCGTGGTCGGCCATCGTGTGACGCAAAACAGTCGGGAAGATGAAGTACCTGACCACGAACGGCAGGTTGCTCCGGCTGTCGCCAATGCCAAGAGAAGACAGGCTGACCAGGCGCCTCACCCCGGCTAGCTCCATCGCCTTGACGATGTTCGAGGTGCCGTCCTCCCGTAACCGCGTGCGCGCTCGCCCGGCGCCGATCGCCGACAACACCGCTTCCTGACCCGCTATACTCGCCGCCACCGAATCAGGATCAAGCACATCGCCCTGAACTACACGGAGTTGACTATCGTGCATATCGGCCAGTTTCGATTCATCGCGAGCGAAGGCGGTCACAGTGTGTCCGTAGCGCAGTCCTAGTCTGACGAGCTCTCGGCCTGCGCCACCGGTCGAGCCAAAAACCACAATATTCATCTCAATACTCTCGGAAAAAACATCGGCGTGCGGCGCCGATACTCGAGATAGTCGTCCCCCAGACGTCTGACTAGCTCAGGTTCCTCGATATTCTTCAGTTCCCACAGGTGCACCAGTATGTACAGTGGGACGAAAACGAGTACGAGCGATAGCGAACCGACCGCGAAACCCGTTCCGAACAGCAGCAGAAACACGCCTGAGATCATCGGGTTTCGCACATATCGGTAAGGGCCGCTGTCAACCAGCCTCCGTGGCGGATTGAAAGGAACAGGAGTCCCCTTGCCTCTCAGAAAATGGATGACGGACCACGCGGTAATTGCCAGACCAGCACCGATGATTGGAATTGAAATCAACCAGCTAAGGGGTCCCGGGATCGGCCAGCGGAGTAGGAGCGTTTGGTCCAGGATATGCCCGAAGAAAACGAACGCTGCCGTAAAGAGGCCGAAGAACAATGCGCCGATTGGGGTAAGCAGATCCCTCGACTTCCTGGTTCCGGTCGCGACTCTGTACAGAAGATCTACCCAACGCTCACGAAAATTCATGTGCTCGTGGTCTTTTAGGATCGGGGCGAATCGAATCTGTCCGGTTGTCTGTCGTCCTGGACCGCATATGGCATCGTTCCGTTAAAGGGCCGCCGACAACTCACGGCGCTTCTGTCTCTGTCGTCTGCGCAGCACGCTGATTAGCGTCAACGCAAGCAAGGTCGCCCAGCCTCAAAGTAAACGGGAATTCGAACTTGAGGCTCGCATTGGTGATGCCGACCAACTGCATCGCCAATATGACCTTACAATCGGTGTCCTTCAGCGTCTGCTCAACCGTATGGCGTGCGGATTCGCAGCCCATGACCAGCACCGCGTCAAAACCCCGGGCCCGCTTCAGCAAGCGA
>JANQGP010000347.1 GCA_028277265.1 Woeseiaceae bacterium
CACGTCGGCAAGACTGGCACAGCACTTGCTTCATTCCTTGCGGATCGAAGGGCAATGCGGCAGGACGCCGCGATGGATCCACGGGACTGTGAATACACTCACGGCAAAGAGCGAAGGGCTTTGGCAACATTTTCCGGCCACGCTTTGCGTTATTAACCGACGATGAGCAGAACGATATGAACAAGATGTGGAATGGACACGTACGCATCGCGCTCGCCGCATTACTTGCAGTGATGATCGCGGCGCCGGCCAGTGCGGGACCCAGGGAACAGGCGAAACGCATTCACGAACGCATAGCGGGCGTACCGCCGTCCGCTGCCGTGCTCAGCGACATGATCGACGCGATCAACGGTGCGAATCCTGCGTGTTCGACATACGGGGTAAGCGGTACGGACTGTGCGGCCTACATCGCCATGGAGAACGACAGTTTCTACAACGTTACGTTGAAGAACTTCGCCGCTCCATGGACCAATCGTGATCGCAGTGTCTTCGTACCGCTCAACGATTACGTCGCCACGGTCATCGGTATGGTTCGCGATGACGTCGGATTCAACACGCTGTTGTCGGATGACATCACCTATATCGGCCGTGCCGGTACGGTTGCTTCGGCTCCGGCAGCGAACAACAACAACCATTACGAGCAGCTCGAGGCGGGTAACCACAATCTCAAGGACGTGCTCGAGCGCACGGACCAATCGATTGTGCAGAGTATTCCGTCGGATGCGACCGCGGGTGTCATGACGTCGCGCGCCGCGTCCGAAGCATTCTTCGTCGCCGGTACCAACCGGGCGATGTTCCGCTTCACGATGGTCAATCACTTTTGCCGCGACATGGAACAGCTGACCGACCCGCGCCTTTCGCCGGATCGTATCCGCCAGGACGTGAGCCGCAGCCCGGGCGGTGACAGCCGCCTGTTCCTCAACAACTGCGTCGGTTGCCATACGGGGATGGACCCGATGGCCCAGGCATTCGCGTATTACAACTACGACGAGACCGCAGGTGCGCTCGAGTACACGCCAGGTGCGATCCAGCCGAAGTACTTCAACAACGATCTCAATTTCCCGCAGGGCTTCCGCACACCGGATGACAGCTGGACAAACTACTGGCGTACCGGCCAGAACCGTTACCTCGGCTTCAGCCAGGCGCTGCCGGGCAGCGGACAAGGCGCCAAGTCGCTCGGTGCAGAACTCGGCAACAGCCGGCAGTTCGCGTCCTGCCAGGTCAAGAAGGTGTTCAAGGCGGTGTGCCTGCGCGAACCCGAGACTACGGCCGACCACTCGACGGTCGAAACCATTACGGACGATTTCCAGGCGACCGGCTACAGGATGAAGCAGGTCTTTGCAGACACCGCGTCGTACTGCGCGGGCCAGTAAGGAGGCAAAACAATGATCAGAGCAATTGCAATTGCTGTACTGGCCGGCTTCGTGCTCTCCGCCTGTGGTGGCGGCGCGCAGACGACCGAGCTGCCGCCACCGCCGGATACGGGCAATAACGGCGACACGCCTTACTCGGGACCCGTTGCGCGCGACGGTGACGTCCTGAAATTCCAGCAGGAATTCTGGTCGAATGCGCGATCGTCCGATCGTTGCGGTTCCTGCCACAACGAATCGGTCGGTCAGACTCCGATGTTCGTTCGTCACGACGACGTCAACCTGGCGTACGACGAGGCCGCCGGCATCGTCGATCGCGATCAGCCGCAGCTGTCGCGAATCATCGAGAAAGTGACGTCGCCGCCGGTCGGCCACAACTGCTGGGTCGACGACCCGGGTGTTTGCGGCACGATCATGACGACGTGGATCGAGAACTGGGTGGGCACTCTCGCAGGCGGCGGTCGCCAGATCGTGCTGCTGCCCCCGAGCGACATCGATCCCGGCCAGTCGCCGTTCATGAGCTTCCCGACCGACCCGGCGCTGTTCCAGCAGCACATCCACGGGCCGATCCTCGCGCAGTATTGCGCGGGCTGTCACAGCTCGCAGTCGGCGACGCCGCAGCAACCGTATTTCGCGGACCCGGACATCGCGAGCGCCTATGAAGCGGCCAAGTCGAAGATCAACCTCAACGCGGCCGTGGACTCGCGCTTCGTGATCAAGGTTTCTCCGGGCTCACAGGGCGGCGAGGCGCACAACTGCTGGAACAACGATTGCCCGACCGCCGGCGCCCAGATGCTGACGGCAGTGAACAACTTCATCGGTTCTCTGCAGCCGACGACGGTCGACCCGAACCTGATCTACTCGAAGGGTGTGCGTCTTGTCGACGGCACGCTCGCTTCGGGTGGCAACCGCTACGAGAACGACCAGATCGCATTATGGGAGTTCAAGACCGGCAACGGCACGGTCGCGTTCGACTCCAGTGGTGTCGATCCCGCGATCGATCTGAACCTCTCCGGTGACGTCTCCTGGTTCGGTGGCTGGGGCATCACGATCGGCTATGACATGGCGCAGGGACCGGGCAAGGCCCAGGGCTCGACGGTCGCCAGCAAGAAGTTGCATGACATTCTCATAGAGTCGGGTGAGTTCTCGATCGAGGCCTGGGTAGTACCGGCCAATGTTACGCAGGAGATGGCCCGCATCGTGACCTACTCCGCCGGCCAGAACTCGCGCAACTTCGCCTTGCAGCAGACGCTCTATAACTACGACTTCCTGCTGCGCACGAATGCCGAAGATGCCGACGGCAATCCTCTGACGACGCTCAACGGTGACCCGCAGCTGTCGACGCCGGATGCCGACGAGGTCCTTCAGGCGACGCTTCAGCACGTTGTCGCGACCTACAACCCGATTGATGGTCGCCGCATCTACGTGAACGGTGACCTCGTCACGCAGACCGACCCCGTACCTGGCGGCACGCTGATCCCGTGGCAGGACAACTTCGCGCTGGTCCTCGGTAACGAAGCCTCGAGCGACGGTACCTGGGAAGGCGTCTTCCGCCTCGCCGCGATTCACCGCCGCGCACTGACGCAGGAGCAGATTCAGCAGAACTTCGACGCAGGTGTTGGCGAACGCTTCTACCTGTTGTTCGACATATCCGAACGCATCGGGCTGCCTGCGGACTCGCAAACGGCGTACATCCTGTTCGAGGCACAGCAGTTCGACACGTACGCGTACCTGTTCGACCAGCCGCACTTCATTACGCTGGACGGCTCGACGCCGCAGCCGGTGACGCTGGAAGGCCTGCGCTTCGCAATGAACGGTCTCGAAGTCGCGGTCGGCCAGAGCTACGCGAACCTCGTCGAGAACCTCGATCTCAATTCGCCGACCGTCGGGGAACTCGGCCAGCCATTGTCCGATCTCGGCGCGATCCTGCCGCTGCAACTGGGCCCGGCTGACGACGTGTTCTTCCTCACGTTCGATAACCTCAACGGCGTGACGTTCAACCGTCCCGAGTACCCGATGCTGGTCGAGTCCGACTACATCGCGACGCCCGAAGCGCAGACGTCGGATGTCGGCGTGAAGACGTTTGACGAGATCGACGCGACCTATGCGTGGATCACGGGCGTCGATCGCACCAACTACCAGCGCGGTGGCGTCTTCCTCGTCGACGAGGCATACCAGGAGCTGCGCCAGTCTCTGCCTGCGGTCGAGGATCCGAGCACGTTCCTGTCCTCTCATCAGGTTGCGATCGCCCAGCTGGCTATCCAGTATTGCGACGCGGCCGTCGAGGACTCGACGATCTGGCCGAGCAGTTTCTTCAACGATCCGGCGGCAACCGCGTTCAACGGTGCCAACCGCGACACGTTCGTCGAACCGCTGATCGCGCGCGCAGCCGGGCACGACTCGAACGACCCACAGATCATGTCGCAACCGAGCTATACGGCGATTCACGACGAACTGGCGGCATTCCCGGGTGGCGGATTGCGGCCGGCCAACCTCATTGACCGCCTGCTGGTGGGCCCCAGTGACACGCGCGCTATCGCGAAAGGCGTATGTGCCTCCGTGCTCGGCAGTGCCGTCACGCTGGTTCAATAACGACAGGACTTAGAAGGAACCTACTGAGATGACCATGAAACGAAACAAAGGCAACTGGGATTTGCCGCTGCTTCACGCAGATCATCCGCGTCCTGTCTCGAGACGCCAGTTCTTGTCGCAGGGCTTCCTGAGCGGCGCGGCCTTTACGGTCGGCGGTATTGCGCCGCTCCTGAATCCGCGCTATGCCAGTGCTGCATTGTCGGCAGACCTGGATGCGCTGCGCCTGGACCCGTGCCAGATCACGGACGGCGCCGGCAAGATCCCGTTCATCTGCTTCGACCTGGCCGGTGGCGCCAACATGGCCGGTTCGAACGTCCTGGTGGGTCAGCAGGACGGCCAGCAGGACTTCCTGAGCACGCAGGGCTACGAGAAGATGGGTCTGCCGGGCGACATGGTTCCCGGCCTGAACGACGCCGACGGCAACCCGTTCGCGAACTTCGACCTGGGACTGGGCTTCCACTTCGACAGCGCGTTCCGGCGCGGCATCCTGTCGCGAGTCAGCCCGACGACGGTGGCCAACATCAACGGCGCGGTGATCCCGGCACGTTCGGACAACGATACGGGCAACAACCCGCACAATCCGATGTACGGTATCGCGCTGGCGGGCGCAGACGGAAACATCCTGACGCTGGCCGGTTCCGAAAACTCGGACTCCGGCGGCAACTCGATGCTGCCCGCGTCGCTCTTCGATCCGGAGCTTCGCCCGACCAAGGTCGATCGGCCGAGTGACGTCGTGAACCTCGTCGACACCGGCGACCTCGTCGGCATCCTGTCGCAGGACGACGCAACGAAGGTCATGGAGTCGATCTATCGCATCTCGGACGAAAAGATGGTGAACGTCGAGACGCTCGTGAGCCGCGACGCCGATATCGATCGCGCAGTACGTTGCGGCTACCTCAAGGCCGCCGACATCGCCGACCGTTTCGGTGGTACGCCGATCGATCCGGGCCTCGATCAGATGATCGTCGACGACGTCGCAGGCATCTTCACGAGCGCCGAGTTCCTTGGTGGCGATCGCGATGCACGCGAGTTCCAGAAGACGGCATCGGTCATGAAGCTCGTCATGAACGGCTTCGCCGGCGCCGGTACCGTCGAGATGGGCGGCTACGACTACCACGGCGGCGCACGCGCCGAGGGCGAAGTGAAAGACTTCCGCGCCGGCCAGTGCATGGGCGCCTGTCTCGAGTACGCGGCGCGCCTGGGCAAACCCCTGATGCTGTACGTCTTCAGTGACGGGTCGCTGTCGTCGAACGGCGTCATCGACAACTCGGGCGACGGCCGTGGCAAGGGCGAGTGGACGAGTGACAACTCCTCGACCGCCGGCTCGTTCTTCCTCGTGTACAACCCGAACGGGCGACCGACCCTGCTCGGCGGTACGCCGGAACAGCAGGCGCGGCACCAGCAGATCGGCTACATGAGCGCCGATGGTTCGGTTCAGCGTGCCGCAACACCGATGGCCAACAACGTCAACCTGCTCGTCAACTCCGTCGTGCTCAATTACATGGCATTGCATGGCGAACAGGGGCAGTTCAACGCGCTCTACCAGTCACTGGGTCTCAGTCATGGCCTGGGTAGCGATCTCGACAGCCTCACGGCTTTCGCACCGATCGTCAACGGCACGATTGCCAACCCCGTATAGCCACGGCTATACCGCTGTGCGCAAGCACAGCAACGAACACGGCCAGCCGCTCCCTTCGGCTGGCCGTTTTCTTTTGATGCATAATGCCCAGCCATGACGGACCTTACTGCCCTCCTCGCGTGTCCGCGCTGCGACAATGCGCCGCTCGAGACGACCGATGCCGGCTATCACTGCAAGGCCTGCAAGACCGATTTTCCGTCGATAGCCGGCATCCCGTGGATGTTCGCCGAGCCGCAGGCGGCGCTCGGCGAGTGGCGCGGGCGCCTGCAGTTCGCATTGCAGAAGCTGGGTCAGGAGGCTACCTTCCTCGAACAGGAACTCAAGAACAAGTCGTTGTCGCAGCTCGCGGAGCGTCGCGTGGAGCGCTACAGGAAGTGCGTCGATTCGCACCGCCGCAAGTTGGCGAGGTTGTTGCATCCGATCGACGTACAGTCGCTGCGAGGCAATGTCGAGACCTATCTCGCGCTCCGAACACGCCTGCCTCCGGACCAGGGATTGCAAACCTACTACGCCAACGTCCACCGGGACTGGGCCTGGGGTGACGAGGAGAACGCCGCCTCGCTGAAGCAGGTGCAGGCTGTGCTTCACGACCATACCGAGCTCGGCAATGTGCTCGTACTCGGCGCCGGTGCCGGTCGCCTTGCCTACGACATTCACACGAACCTGAGCTGCGACACGACCGTCGCGATGGACTTCAACCCGCTGCTGATGATGGTTGCGAAGACCGTCACCGGCGGCGATACGCTCAACCTGTACGAATTCCCGATCGCGCCGCTCGCGCTCGAAGACGACGCCGTGCTGCGCAAGCTGGCCGCACCCGAGCCGGTCGACGAGAATTTCCACCTGGTGCTGGGCAATGCATTGCGGCCGCCATTCCCGGAAAAAGCGTTCGATACGGTGGTGACGCCGTGGCTCATCGACGTCATTACCGAGGACCTGCCGGTCTTCGCGGCACGCATCAACCGCCTGCTCAGGAAAGAGGGTCGCTGGATCAACTTCGGGTCACTGTCGTTTCATTCGTCGCGGCAATCGCGCTGCTACAGCCCCGAGGAAGTCAAAGCGATCGTCGCGGAAAACGGTTTTTCGGATCCGTATGTCTCACAGGCGACGATTCCGTACATGGACTCGCCAGCGAGCCGGCATGGCCGGCGGGAGCGTGTTTTCACGTTCTCGGCTTACAAAGAACGTAATGCGAAGAAACCGGACCGCCACAAGGCCCTGCCCGACTGGCTGGTCACGGGCAAGGAACCGGTGCCGGCGACGCAGTCGTTCCGGCAGCAGGCCATGACGACGCAGATCTACTCCTTCATCATGTCGCTGATCGACGGGCGCCGTTCGATCAGCGACATGGCCGTCGTCCTCGAAAAGCAAAAGCTGATGACGAGAGAGGAAGCGGAGCCCGCGATCCGTTCATTCCTGACCAAGATGTACGACGATTCGGAGAGGCAGAAAGTCTTCTGACGGACGAAACCGGTAGCTCACAGATGATCGCGAATCGTAGCAACCGTTTGCTGCTTTTCATCCGTGACAACGAGGTGATCATGATGTCTCAGGCGGCCTTCCCGTTCGAGCCTTTCCAGGTGCGGCGGGCCGAGTCCCCAATCGCTGCCCGGTTGTCGCGGCACGACGTGAAGATGAAAGTGCGGCACTTCCTGGCCGCTGCCGACCCCGTTGTTCTGGTAGACGAGTATGCCGTCCGGCGAGTAGGCATCGACGAGAGCCCGCGTCAGGCGTTTGGCCGCCGCCATGACGGCCGTTTCTTCGGCCGTTTCGAGGTCGAGTATCGTCGGCGCATGCCGGCGCGGTATGACGATGCATTGGCCGGTTTCGAATTGGCGGCCGTTCAATAACGTCATCGTCAGTTCGTCTTCCGAGATAATCTGCCATTGATTCGCGTTGCCGTTGGCGATTTCGCAGAAGAAGCAGCGTTCGGCGTCTGGCATCGGAAAATGCATGTCTGTTCCTACTCGAGTTTCGGAAACGCGCAAGCGGCGGCTTGCGACTGCCGGAGGTTATCCTAACTCAGGATTGCCCGCCGAAGTCGGCTAGAATCACGGGATGGTGCTCCATACCGAATAAAACGAATGCAATCGCGACTTGGTCTTTTTTTCGCTGGAGGGTTGGTCGGTGTCGGCTTGCTGGTCGCCGGTCAGTTCATCACTCGTCAACAGAGCCCACTCGAGAGTACCGGGACGGAGGCCCCGGAGTTCCCGGCTGCCCACGAGCCCCTGGTTTCGGGTCGCGTCGATCTGTCCGGCGTACTGGCACTGCCCACCGAATTCGCGCGGCGTCAGGCACTGTACGGACTTGCGGCGCAATCGGACGGCGACCGGCTTCGATCTCTGATCGCCGACGCCAGTCAGATCCCGGACAGGAGAGATCGCGAAGCGGCGCTTGCGGTTTTCTTTCGTCGTTTTTGCGACCTTGACCCGAGGGCTGCGCTGACCCTCGCAAACTCCGACCCGCATGCGAAGACCGAACGATACCGGAATGTCGTCTGGCAAACGTGGGCGCGAAATGACCTGGCCGATGCGATATTCGCCGTAAACACGATCCCGCGCCACGACGATCAGGTAGCCGCCGTGCAAAACCTCTACGCCGCCTACGGTTACATGGGCAATGAAAGCACGGACCGGATATTCTCCGAGACCGGCATCGAGCACAACCGCCAGACGCGCCTGCGCTACCTCAGAGTGTTGCTGAGGGATTCGCCGGTTCATGTGATTAACTTCATTAATACCGAGCCCAGCCGCTTACGTCGCGATGAGTACATCAGCTGGTTCGCCTACGCGCTCGACGTAAGCGATCCCGATGCCGCCTACTCCTATGTGGAGGCATTTGAAACGTCCGGCGACAAGAGTCTCTACAAAACCACAATCGATAGCCGCTTCTCGCGCCTGAATCCCGTTGACACCGTGTGGCGCGCGCTCGCGAAAGACGAGACGGGGCCGGACAGCGAGTTTCACAACGCGATAGAAGAGCTCGCTTCGCAAGACGTCGACGCAGCGATCGAGCTTTTCGGTCAGATCGAGTCGTCGAATGCCAAGGTCCTCGCGGCATTCGTGATCGCCACCGAGCTCGCCAACACGAATCCTCGGCGGGCGCTTGCTTGGCTGCGGACCCTCGAAGACACTCGAACCGACAAGATCGAAGAGTCGCTGCTGGCGGTGATCGCAATGACTGACCCCGACTTCGCACTGGAAACAGCGCTCGCACTGCCACGCGCGCGCCGCGAGTCGGCAATTTCCGGAATGCTGCTCCGGACTGCGATGTCCAGCCCCGAACAGGCAGTGAGCTTGTTGGAATCGATTCCCGACGATGTCGATCTGTCGCGGTCGCTCCGGATGTTCGGTAGCGTCTGGCTTACCAGGAACCCCTCGGCTGCGATCGGATGGCTGGATTCCCTCGACGTAGACGAGGCCGCGCATATTGCGGAGTTCTCGGTCAGAACCGCGATGAGAACGCAGCCGGATACTGCGATTCGACTATTGTCTTACCTCGACGACGAAAAGGCAGCATCCTCGGGTCGTTTCATCGTGAGCGAGCTCGCCGCAACGGGCGACGTTGGCTGGGCTATGTCGGTGATGGAAGAGCTGAAGGGCCGCGAAATCGCCGGTCTCGAGCCCAGCCTGGCCGGAGGGATAGCCAGTCACGACCATCAGCTTGCAATGCAGTTCGTGCAGCAACTGCCAGACCAGGAGACGAGGGACGCGGCCGTCGCCGAGGTTGCCCGGATGGTCGTGCGATCTGACGCGGCAGACGCCGGCACGGTCTTGCCGACGCTCATCAACAGCATCCAGGACGCCCGAGTTCGCAGTAGAGCAAGTCGAACGGTCATGCTTCAACTGATGCGTTCAGACAAAAAACGGGCACGTCAGCTGCTCGAAGAACTGAGACTGGACGATAACGAGAAGGACATCTATCGGCGGTCCATGCTCGACAAGGACAACTAGGACGCCCGCTGCATCATGACCACTAGGGCATGATCGTAGTCGATGCGCTCACCGGCGTGTTGTTTCGTTACACACGTTTCCGCGGAAACACCGCGAGATTCAAAGCTGCGGTACATCCATGCCAGCGATTCGGCCAGTGTTGCTTCTTTCGGCGTCGGCTTGTCGGGCAATCGACTGTTCTGGCGATCGACGAAGTAGATCTCGCCATCTTTCGTCTTGCGACAGTCGAAACCGCCCTCGTGAACCAGCCGATGATGGTGCCGGCAGAGTAATACCAGGTTGTCGAGGCGGGTCTCACCGCCTTTCGACCAGTGACGGATGTGGTGCCCGTCGACGAAACGGTGATTTGTGCACCCGGGAAAGCGGCATCCGCCGTCCCGGGCCCGTAACGCCCGGTGAAGGGCCGGTGGAATAACGCGTGTCTTGCGGCCCACCGACAACGGCCCGCCGTGTTCGCATTCCTCGATCTCCACCTTCGAGCAGTCGCAGGAGAGGCGTTCCGACGTTTCCGCGGAAACGTCCGGGCCATTCTCGATACGATTGTGCCGGGCATGGCTGTCTCCCAAATGCATCACCACCTGGTACCGATCCGCCGTCGACGCAGAGCAGTCGCTGTTCGAGAGATAGGTCTCGGCAATATCGGCGATCGCATCCGCGCGCTTGGCCGCGATACCCTCATCCCCGACCCCGACAACATCGATGGCCTTGTCCAGCGCCTTCAAGACGACCTCACCCATGTCGGGCGGCAGCTTGGCCCGGATGACCACACCGCCGTCCTCGTCGTAGCGCCAGTCCACTTCCCGCGCCCGGTACTGGTCGAAGGCAAAGTCCCGGTCCTCGAACCGCCTCGCACGACGATACTGCGCAACCAGCCGTTCCAACTGACTGGCCGTGCCGTGCTGCGCCGTCATCAGTAGCAGGTCTTCATTCTCCGGCGAGGCCGCTCGCGTAATCGCGCGCACCTTCGAGTAGCTCAGCCGGCCTTCGGCAAACGCCGCATCGACCTTCGGCAACAGCTCCAGCGCCTTCGCCACCCGGAGGTGCTCGCGCGCGGCGTTCAGACCGAGCCCGCAATGGAAGTTCAGCCAGTGGGCGCAGGACACGAAGCCCGCCTCGGCCCAGCACTCGTGCTGGTCGAAATCACGAATCAGCACCAGGAACTGGCGTGTGGCGGCAGAGATGTAGGTGTACAGTTCGGTGATCTCGTCACCGAGGCGGTCGGCGTCGGACATGGTAATCGTCCTAGTTCCAATACTGCTTATTAGACCAGTATCGTTCTCCTAAACAACTGATAAAACTAGGAAAAATGTGCCTTAATGAAGTCGCCGATCTTGTCGACGGCCACGCGGCTTTCGGGCATCTTGCCGACGAACAGCTGGAACACGTGCCACATCTCGGGAAAGATCTGAAGCTCGACCTCTACGCCAGCGGCTTTCATCTTCTCGGCGATGCGCGTCGAGTCGCTGAGCAGTATCTCGTCGTCGCCGACCTGCACGAGCGTCGGCGGCAATCCGGCAACGTTGGCGAACACCGGCGAGATCAGCGGATCCTCGAGATTCTCATCGGGACAGTAGTACTTGATGACAACGTGGACGTCCTCGGCGCGAAACCAGGGTTCCTGCGCCGCGCGCGTCGTGACCGACTCGCCACTTGCGCTCAGGTCGAGAAACGGCGACAGCAAGACCGCTGCCCCGGGAAGCGGCGCACCAGAGTGTCGCAACTCGAGCATCAACGACATCGTCAGGCCGCCGCCGGCAGAGTCTCCACCGACGACGATGTTGTCGGGGTTGTAGCCGTAGTCGAGCAATGCGCGATAGACGCCGACACAGTCCTGCAAACCGGCAGGGTACGGATGCTCGGGCGCGAGACGGTACTCGGGCAATACGGCATCGATCCTGCCCGCGCGTGCAATCTGTGTGACGAGTTTGCGGTGCGAGTCGCAGCTGCCCAGGACGAACGCACCGCCGTGCAGGTACAGGAGAACCTTGCCGGACAGCGCGTTTTCCGGCCGGTACCATTCGACCTTCAGCCCGTGGAGCCTGTCTTCCTCGATCGCGACGTTCCTGGCCACTCGCGTCAGCCGGCCGAGCTGGTCGAGACGCCTGCGCATCTTGTCGACGTCGGCATCGGCAAGGTCGATCCTGCGAATGTAGCGGCTGGTCAGTGACCGGATCAGTCGTGCCCTGAGACTGCTCATGCCGCGAGGGCGCCCGCCGTTACCGCTCGAGATACTGGAGCTTGTCCTTCACGTCACGCCACTCGTCGGCGTCTTCGGGCGGATCTTTCATCTCGGTAATCACCGGCCATTCCTGCGAGAGCTCGGCATTGAGTTCGAGGAAATGCTCCTGTCCGGCCGGCAGTTCGTCTTCGGAGTAGATGGCCTCGACCGGGCACTCGGGCTCACACAGCGTGCAGTCAATGCATTCGTCCGGGTCGATGACGAGGAAGTTCGGGCCCTCGTGGAAACAATCCACGGGACAGACCTCAACGCAATCCGTCAGTTTGCACTTGATACAGGCTTCGGTGACGACGAATGTCATTATGAGATCCTCTTCTTCCGGTTGGCGTACGCTATGCGAAGTCGGCGCGCCAATCAAGACGTTATTCCCGTAGGTCGGGCGGCCCTGTACTTACGAGGGCTCGTAGGACCTCCGCACGAAATTGCATTGATCGTAGGTCGGATCGGCTCGCAGTCGCTCGGCGACTTCGACCAGTCTGTCAACGGCCTGCAGCTCGCTATGTGCGCGGAAATCGTCGAAATATTGTCGCAGAATCATGGGATCGTTCTCCAGCAGCGCGCTGGCTCCAACCTTGTGCATTCTTGTCAGGTATCGTTCTCTCAGCTCCGCCGATTGCTCTTTCAGCAGCTTTGCTCGCGCGCTGTCTCCGGTCCGCTCCGCCGCTGCCTTGCGATAGCCCCAGCCCACCATAGTCGATATCAGCTCCGTGCTGCGCTCGTGCATGCTCATGCCGAGTTCGTCGCACAACGGTACCCAGACGACCATGTCGTTGTCTTCCGATTGGCACGCCCTCGACACCTCCCCGAACAAGGGAACCGCGACGGCCGCGCTGATGCCTATCCCGACTACCATGCGCTCGGTGTAGTTGAAATCGGTCGACGCGGCGAGGCCGCGTTCGAGCAGGTCGG
>JANQGP010000459.1 GCA_028277265.1 Woeseiaceae bacterium
GCCGGAGACCACGAGTCCGAGTGATGCTGCGGGCAGCGCGCGACGCATCAACAATGCACCAACGACCTTGTCCACGGCGTTGTGGCGTCCTACGCCCGATGGCGAGCTCGTCGTGGTGCGCGAGGACGTAGGACGCCACAACGCCGTGGACAAGGTCGTTGGTGCATTGTTGATGCGTCGCGCGCTGCCCGCAGCATCACTCGGACTCGTGGTCTCCGGCCGCGCGAGTTTCGAACTGATGCAAAAGACGTTGCTTGCGGGCATGCCGCTGCTGGCGGCCGTCAGTGCGCCATCGAGTCTTGCCGTGCAGCTGGCGCGGGAGTTCAATGTAACGCTGATCGGGTTCCTGCGTGGCGACACGTTCAACGTCTATGCCGGTGAGGAGCGGCTGGCCCGATGAGCACGAACGCAATCGACAGGTCGTCAGTGTCGATCATCGTCGACGACTACGACAGGAAGCCGGAAATGCTCGTGCAGATCCTGCAATCGATCGTGCAGGCGCATGGCTGGGTCTCGGAAGACGTCATCCGCCAGCTCGCCGGTGAGCTCAACCTGTCGCGTGCCGACGTCCACGGCGTCGTGGAGTATTACCACGACTTCCGCACGGCAGCGCCGGGCAAGCACATCGTCAAGGTCTGCCAGGCGGAGGCCTGCCAGGCGATGGGCAGCCGTGAACTGACCGCTTACGCGAAACAGGCCGTTGGCGACGGGGTAACGCTCGAAGACGTCTACTGCCTCGGCAACTGTGCGTGCGCGCCCGCCGTGATGGTCGATGGCCGCACCTACGGCCGCGTCGACAGCGCGCGATTCGATGCACTTCTCGGCGCCCTCGAGGGCCGGGACTGATGGCCGTCGTGAAAATCTACGTGCCGCGGGAGACGACCGCTGTCTCCGTTGGTGCGGATGACGTCGCGCTCGCCGTCGCCAGAGCCGCCAAATCGCGTGGCGCCCGGATCGAGATCGTGCGCAACGGCTCGTGGGGTGCCTGCTGGCTCGAGCCCGTGGTCGAGGTGCAGGTCGGTGATCGACGCATCGCCTACGGCAATGTCGCGCCGGACGACGTGCCGGGCCTGTTCGATGCCGGTCTGCTCGAGGGCGGCGAACACGACAAGCGAATCGGCCCCGTCGACGAGATCGACTACCTGACTTCCCAGGATCGCTGGACGTTCTGGCGGGTCGGCCTGACCGAAGCCTTGTCGCTCGACGATTTCCTGGCCCACCAGGGGTTCGAAGCGCTGCAGAAGGCCTGGGACATCGGTCCGGACGCGGTGATCGACGCGGTCACCGAATCGGGGCTGCGCGGGCGCGGGGGCGCCGGATTCCCGACCGGCATCAAGTGGCGAACGGTTGCCGATGCGACGGCGGACCGGAAGTACATCGCGTGCAACGCCGACGAAGGCGACAGCGGTACGTTTTCCGACCGCATGCTCATGGAGGGTGACCCGTTCGGCCTCATCGAAGCGCTTGCGACCGCCGGCTTCGCCGTCGGCGCTGACAAAGGCTACATTTACCTGCGTTCCGAGTACCCGCTGACGCATTCGATCCTGTCGCGCGCGATCGACACCGCGCGTGCGGCAGGCTGGCTCGGCGATGATATTCAGGACAGCGGTTTCGATTTCGACATCGAATTGCATCTCGGCGCCGGTTCTTACGTCTGCGGCGAAGAGACCGCGATGCTCGAGAGTCTCGAGGGCAGGAAAGGCATCGTGCGTTACAAGCCGCCGCTGCCGGCAGTCGAGGGCCTGTTCGGCAAGCCGACGGTCGTCAACAATGTCGTTACGCTCGCGTCGGTAGCCAACATCGTCAATCTCGGCGGCGAACGTTATGCCGCCATGGGCGTCAACCGCTCGAAAGGAACGCTCGCGTTCCAGCTGGCCGGCAACGTCAAACGCGGCGGCCTCGTCGAAAAGGCGTTCGGCATCACGCTGCGAGAGCTCATCGAAGGCTACGGCGGCGGCACGGCCAGCGGCCGGCCGATCAAGGCCGTTCAGGTGGGCGGTCCACTGGGGGCATACCTCACCGCAGATCAGCTCGATACCCCGCTCGACTACGAGGCCTTCGTCGAGATCGGCGCGATGATCGGCCACGGCGGCATCGTGGTGTTCGACGACACGACGAACATGGCGCTGCAGGCCCGGTTCGCGATGGAATTCTGCGCGATCGAGTCCTGTGGCAAGTGCACGCCGTGCCGGATCGGCTCGACGCGCGGCGTGGAAGTCATTGATCGGCTGATCGCAGGTGAGAATCGCGACGAAAACTACGATCTGCTGGTCGAACTCTGCGATACGATGGAGAATGCGTCGCTGTGTGCCATGGGCGGCATGACGCCCTACCCGGTTCGCAGCGTCCTCAGGCACTTTGCGGAAGATTTCGCGGAGGGTACGCAGTGAATCGAACACGACAGGAAGACCTGGGCACTCCGGCCAGTCGGGCGACGGACACGGTCGAGATCGAGATCGACGGCTTGCCGGCTTCGGTTCGGGCAGGCACCAGCATCCTGCGTGCGGCGCGCGAGTCCGGCGTCGACATCCCGAAACTGTGCGCGACGGATTCCCTGAAACCCTTCGGGTCGTGCCGACTCTGTCTCGTCGAGATCGAGGGCCGCAAGGGCTATCCGGCCTCGTGCACGACGCCCGTCGAAGCCGGGATGAAGATTCGCACGCAGACGGACAGGCTGTCGCAGCTCCGGCGCAACGTCATGGAGCTCTATATCTCCGATCATCCGCTCGACTGCCTGACCTGCTCGGCCAACGGCGACTGCGAACTGCAGGACATGGCCGGCGCCGTCGGGCTCCGCGAAGTCCGCTACGGATTCGACGGCGAGAATCACCTCGACGCGCCGGTGGACGCGAGCAACCCGTATTTCCAGTTCGATGCCTCGAAGTGCATCGTCTGCTCGCGCTGCGTGCGCGCCTGTGACGAGGTCCAGGGCACCTTTGCGCTCACGATCGAGGGCCGCGGGTTCGAATCGAAGGTCTCGGCCGGTATCGGCGAGGACTTCCTCGACTCGGAATGCGTGTCCTGCGGCGCCTGCGTGCAGGCCTGCCCGACAGCGACGCTCATGGAGAAGAGCATCGTCGAACACGGCCTGCCCGATCACAAGGTCATCACGACTTGCGCTTACTGCGGCGTAGGTTGCTCGTTCCAGGCCGAGATGAAAGGCGACCAGGTCGTCCGCATGACGCCGTGGAAAGACGGCCAGGCCAATCATGGCCACTCCTGTGTCAAAGGACGCTTCGCTTGGGGCTATGCATCGCACCGCGACCGCGTCGTGAAACCGATGATTCGCGACAAAACGTCGGACCCGTGGCGCGAAGTCGAGTGGGATGAAGCCGTTCAGTACACGGCACGACGCTTCAAAGACATCCAGGCACAGTACGGCCGCAAGTCGGTGGGCGGCATCACCTCGTCCCGATGCACCAACGAAGAGGTGTACGTGGTGCAGAAGCTCGTGCGTGCCGCATTTCTCAACAACAACGTCGACACCTGCGCGCGCGTTTGCCATTCGCCGACCGGCTACGGTCTCAAGACCACGTTGGGCACGTC
>JANQGP010000421.1 GCA_028277265.1 Woeseiaceae bacterium
CGACGAAACGCCCGACCTCGCCATCGTGTGTACTTCGCCACGCCGTATCCCGGCGATCGTTGCCGAGTTGGGCCGAAACGGCGTTCGGGCCGTCATGATCCTGATGGGCGGTTTGTCGACACCGACGCACACGCGAACCGGCCTCGTCAGACAGGCTCTCGAGTTGTCCTACGACCTGTTGGGACTCGCCCTGGACGGCGGCAAGACGCTAAAGGACGCTACCTGGGAAGCAGCGCAACCGTTCGACATGCGAATCATGGGGCCGAACTGCATGGGTACCATCGTGCCGCGTCATCGGCTGAATGCGAGCTACGCCCATATCATGGTGCCCGACGGCAACGTCGCTTACGTTGGCCAGTCCGGCGTGCTGTCGCTGGCCATCATGGACTGGGCTCTGGGTCGCGGACTCGGCTTTTCCTGCCTGACTTCGGTCGGTGACAGCCTCGACGTCGATATCGCCGACGTCCTGGAGTACCTCGCCGACGACATGCAGACGCGCGCCATCCTGCTGCATGTCGAGGAGGTCCAGTCCGGCAGACGTTTCGTATCGGCACTGCGCGCGGCGGCTCGCAGCAAGCTGGTCGTCGTCATGAAAAGCCGGCGGGTCGACGAGTCCGGGACGCAACCCGGCCCCGCGTTGCTCGATAGCGACGTGGTCTACGACGCCGTATTCCAGCGGGCCGGTGTACTCCGCGTAAATCGCAGCGACGAGCTGTTCAATGCCCTCGAGACGCTAACCCGCATGCGCCGGTTGTTCGGCGACCGGCTGGCCATTGTCTGTAACGGCATCGGCCCGGCGTTGCTCGCCGTCGATCGGCTGATACTGTCGGGCGGCAAACTGGCGCCGTTCTCGGCCGAAACACAGGCGGCGCTTGCCGAGAAGCTGCCGATCCCTGCGTCGGTTCATAACCCGGTGGACATCAGCGCTGCCGCCACCCCAGAGCAGTTCCTCGCCGTCCTGGAACTCCTTCATGCCGACCCGGAAACAGATGCGATCCTGCTTCTGCATGTGCCGACCAGGATCGCGCCGCCGCTGGAGACTGCGGAAGCAGTGGTACCGCAAATCCGGACGATGGTGAAGCCGGTGCTGACCTGCTGGATAGGACGGGAAACGGCGCAGGCTGCGAGAACCGCCTGCGACGAGGCGGACGTCTCTACCTTCGACAGCCCCGAGCAGGCCGTCGATGCATTCATGCACATGGCCGAGTACCGGCGCAACCAGGACTTGCTCGACCAGAATGCACGCTCCCCCGACGGACTCGAAATCGGCGAGGCAGACAAACGGAGTATTTGGGCGCTTATCGGGCAGGCGAAGTCAGACGACCGGGAACAGCTGACGCCGTCGGAGTCCCTCGATGTCATCGCTGCGGCGGGTATCGATGTCGACCGTGGCAAACGGTCAGAAGCCGAGCTGGCCGTGGCATCGTTGCGGACCGTCATAGGCGTCACGCGAAGTCCCGTCTTCGGGCCGTTGCTGTACCTCGGTACGGGGGAGGACTCGGCCAGCGCGTTCTCACAGCGCCGCGTCGGACTGCCGCCCCTGAATCTGAACCTTGCGCACATGCTGCTGGCGTCGACCGCCATCGGTAGCGAAATCGACGATCTGACCTCGGATCCGCAGGCTATCCGCGATTCGCTGGCCGAGATACTCGTTCGTCTGGGCCAGCTGATCATCGAGGCGCCGGCGATCGCCGAACTCTCCATGACGCCGCTGATTGCAGGGCGGGTCAGCGCGCCGGTGGCTCATGCCACGATCACACTCGGGCCCCGTCGCGAGACCGCGATTACGCCGTATCCGGAAGAGCTGGAAGAGACCGTCAGGCTGCCGCGCTCGGGTCGTGAGATCGTCCTGCGCCCGATCCGCGGCGAGGATGCGCCGGCACATGCGGCGTTTGCACTGCGCCAGAGTCCGGAATCGATTCGATACCGCTTTTTTGGCCCGCGGTCCCGGTTCACGCAGCATGAATTGGCGCAGTTCACACAAATCGACTACGCGCGGGAAATGGCGTTCATTGCCACGTCCGGGGACGCGGACAGCGAATCCGAGACGCTCGGCGTCGTGCGGGCCTGGACCGATCCGGACAATATCAGCGCGGAGTTTGCAGTGATCGTGGACGAATCCATGCGCGGGGAGGGACTTGGCCAGGCCTTGTTACGGAAGATCATCGAATACGCGCGTCAGCGCGGCACGCTGGAGATACGCGGCACCGTGTTATCGGACAACACCCCGATGCGAAAGCTGGCGAAAAAGCTCGGCTTCCGGAGTCACTACAGCCCCGCGGAACAGGCGCACGTGTTATCCCTGCCGCTGAACGAGCCGACGGACGCCTGGCAGCGCGAGCGGCTGGCCGAATACCAGGAAGGTGAGACGCCGGGATGATTCTGAATGGTCGCCAATCGATCGGATTCAGTTCGAACGCAGTGCGTCGGTTTCTCCGGGCAATCGGCGCAGGCGCCTGGGCCTTTTGAGATACAAATAGGCACCGCTGGCGGCGATGTACAGCAGCGCCAGCGACATGAGCGCCAGCAACGCGCGATAGCCCGGCCACCCGGTCTTGCCGGCGTGGATAGGGTAAAGGGCATTGAACACAGCGGGACCCAGTCCGGTTCGCGTCGCGTCGATAGACTCGAGAACCTCGCCGCTCTCGGCGTGGACCACGACGTAGGTGCGCCCGTTCGGGTGCAGTTCCCGCGCATTCTTCATCCGGAGCACGAGCGGCTGGTCCGGCCGGTCAGGAACGTTGACGAAGCGCAGCCGCCCTTCGGGAAACCGATCTGCCGCGGCTGATATCGCCTTGTCCCAGTCGACGAATTTCGCCGGCGTGCTTGCCGAGTTCACGGTCGGCCGCAGACCGGACGTCGATCCCAACAGGTTGCCAAGCGCGGCCGACGATACATCGGGGAAGACGATGGCGCTGCCCGACAGCAGTGTGATC
>JANQGP010000364.1 GCA_028277265.1 Woeseiaceae bacterium
ACGCACTTCGAGGCGCGAGTTCGCACTCCAGAGATCGGACGTATACATCGCGCCCGCAAACGCGGCCGTGAAGTCATCGGTCAGCGCCCCGGAAGTCAGTTCCCGGTCTTCGTCGAAGCGCCGTTCCGACGGGTCGCGAATGGTCTCCGCATGGTCGACACCAACGTCGATCGCCCAGCGCTCGTTCAGTTGGAAGCCCTGGATCAAACCGACGCTGGCAAACAGCCGCGGGCCGAACTCACTCCGTTCGTTCGTAACGAAGCTGTTGATCTGCGCGCGATTCCAGGGTGTCGCCCGAACGCCGACGCGTGCCGTCGACGTTTCGATTCCTGCGCCTTCGGCGTCTTCGTATTCGGCGACCAGGTCCACACCGTCGACGACACGATAATCCGTACCGATGACCATACTATTGGGGTAGTCGATGTTCTCCGCATCTTCGTTGAGTGCAGTACTTGCGTTCGCCCGCAGCCGGAGCCTGCCGTCGAACAAGCGCTGGGCGATACCCAGCTCGGCCAGCTGGGTCGTCCGCTCGAGACCGTCCTCGTACTCGTCCTCGGCGTGGGCGAGTCCGAGCGTTGCCGCGAATTCATTGTGCTCGTAACGTACCCGCGCCCGCGCCAGACTCCGAATGGCTTCGGTTTCGAGGTTCTGCTGCCAGCCAGCCTCGCCTTCGATCAACCAGCGGTCGCCGACCTTGCCCCGTGCATCGACGCCCAGCCTGCGAACGCCCTTGTCCGCGGCGGACTGCTTGCCAAGGCCGAAACCGTCCTCGACTTCGCGAATGTAAGCGCGTACATCGACGTTCTCGCCGCTATGTTCGACTTCGACGCTGTGAGCCGAACCGCCCTGATCGACACCGGCGACCGTCGAACTCGAATCCGCGATCTCGGCCTTGAGCTGTGTCTGGTCATTGATCTGCCAGCGCAGATCGACGCCGGTCAGGTCTGCCTCGGAGCCCTGCGAACCGTCGTTGACGTGGGAAACGCCGATCTCCACAGCGTCTTCGGCAAAGCGCAGGGAGCCGCGGCCACCCGCGACCACGTCATCGGTGCCGATCGCCACGGACTCGTATTCGACAACGATGTACACCGGGTTGAGGTCGAGATCCCGGCTCGGCACGGGACGCTTGAAGTAAAGTGTCCCGGTCAGCGTGTCCAGGGTGTAGTCGAGGAATCGCGCCTGGTTCTGGACGCTCAGCACGGTCGCCGAATCGAAGCGGTCACGTACCTCGATGCGTACCTGCTCGCTGTTCGCGATGATCGGCGCGTTGCTGAGCTGATAGAGACCGGACGTTCCGTCGCCCCGCAATTCATCGCGGTTGAAGGACTGGTCGGTCTCGGCGGCGAACACCGTATAACCGACGTTCCGGCCGCGGAACTCGCTCTTAAGGCCATTGAAGCGGCGCTCGTAGCGGGCGAGGTCCGTCACCGACAGCCCGGTATCGAAATCGCCGAACAGCGCGTAGAACGTATCGCGCTCCAGCTTCACATAGATCTTGCGTTGACTGGCGGCCTCGAAGCGCTGCTCCGCTGTATCGGCGTACAGCGTGTAGTAGGCGTTCGGATCGACGACCGTATCGAACCGGTCGCGCGTCGAGTCGCGGTCGCGATCCGAGTCATAGGCGAGCGTCAGAAGATACTCGCCTTTGACGGTGCCCTTGGCAAAAAATGCCACTCGCCCTTCGTCGTAGTAACCGTCTTCGAAACCGGCCTCTTCTGCAGCGACTGTGTTGTCGGACAGTGTCGCGTGCGCCGCGGTACCTTCGGCAAAGCCGACCAGAATCCATTCGCGCTGTGCCGGTTTCAGCCAGGCCCGAACTTCCTGCTCGCGATAGTTCTGAAACGGCAGAACCACCGTAACCTCGCCCGTTTGCGTCGTCGGAGCGAGCTCGAGCAGAGCAATGCCATCTGCGCCTACCCTGTAAGACGCGCTTCGGTCACCGATTTCTACGAGCTTGTTCCTGCGATCCTCTTCCTCGTCCCACGCCGAACGATACGGTACGTCGACGCGGAACTTGCCGACGATGCCGGCGCGTGCCGGTTTGTTGGCCCGATCGTAGAGCCGCAACGCGATGACAGGGTGTGTCTTGCCGTCCGCGACGAGGACAGACCGGCCCTCGACGAACTCTGCCCGGATCGGCCCGCCGGTGAAGTAAATCGTGCGACGCATGCCTTTCGCCTTGCTGCCGTCCGCATTTCGAATCACGGCGCGAATCTCGTTCGCGCCATCTACGAGACTGACGCCCTCCCACAGCGAGATCGCGACGTTACCGGCGTTGTTGGCCGTTACCCCGGCAAACGTCAATCCGTTGACCGGAGCGTCGTTGATCGTGATCTCGACGGTCTGGCCCGGCTCGTGTTGCACGGCGATCTTGGTCGCCGGGATCGCCGGGGCGAATCCTCGTTCGGGCAGCAGCATTGCCATGCCGGGCCGCAGTGCATCGACTCCCGGAACCTTCTGCGATGATGGCATCCCGACGCTGTTGTCGACGGCGTCGGCGACGCGCGTCTTGCGCTCCATACCGGGAATCGCGCCGACCGTTTCGGCTTCCTTCGTGCCGCTCGATGCTTGCGTCACTTCGAGGAACGACGGCTGTTTCGGGCGGATACCGCTCAGCACCATTTCAACCCGCCGGTTTTTCTGGCGACCCGCGGCCGACCCGTTGTCGGCGACAGGCTCGTCCGGTCCGCGACCCTCGACCCGGATGTTCACGGGTTTGATGTCCAGTGCACCGGCGACATAGGCGGCGGCAGAGAGAGCGCGCGCTTCCGACAACACGTAGTTGTCGGCGAAAAGGTGCTGGTTGCGCGCGCTGATGCGCTGGCTGTCACTGTGACCGACCGCGGAGAGCTGGATGTCCGCCACACCGTCCCAGTCTTCAATCAGGGTATCGAGCTCGAGCTTGTCCTGCGGCGACAACTGGTCCGACAGGACGGCGAATTTGAGGTCGAGCACGTAACCTTCGTTCTCGACGATCGCCGGCTCGCGCACCATCTTCGTTTCGACGAGAGGCGTTTTCTGCCTGCTGGCCATCGGCGTATCGAACGTGCCGACCGCTTTCGTGACCAGTTCGCCGTCGATCTGGTCGTCGATATTCGCGATGAACGTCAGCTCCCGCGTCCAGTTGCCGAACTGGCCGTCGAGCGTCGTCGTCATCGCCGGTCCCGTGAGATGCGGTTCCCGGAGTTCCTCGCCGTTGATCCGCAGCGTGCCCGGCGCATAGGCCACGCCCTGCGGCAGCAGGACCGTCAGGCTGATGTTGTCGATTTCGACATTACCGATGCCGTTGAGTGTCAGGTTATAGGCGACCTGCTCGGTGCTGTCCGTGCCCGAGTTACGCATTTCGATGTCGATGCGCCCGTGCGGGGGCTCCTTGCGGCGCAGGTAGAAGTCGGCTCGCTGCAGTCCGCCGCGTGCGAGCTTGACGAACTGCGATTCGGCATTGCCGGCGAAACCCGGTGTTGCCGAGCAGCCGATGGCATCGAAATAGGCAGGCACGGTAAACGAGTCCAGTTGCGCGACGTGCGTCCCGGCCTCGACGCCTTCGAAATGGAAGCGGCCGCCGGCGTCGGTCACGGCATAGCGACCGTCTTCGAGGTAGACGCGAATGCCCGAGACCCCCTGGTCTTCGCCGAATGTCTCCTGGCTGCAGTCGCCGTCGAGTACCCGGCCGATGATGGTGCCTGTCGAGCGGAAGAGGTCCTCCCTGAGCAGGACGGTCGCCGCGGATTCGTTGGACAACAGGCCTCCGGCCGCGAAAGCCGTCGCCGTATTGATGAGTTCGTCGTTGCGTTTGCCACCGATGATCTCGACGACGTAGGAGATCGTCGTGCGGACGCCGGTCGCCAGCGTCCCGACGTCGAATTCCAGCGTGCGCAGGTCAGTACTGATAACCGGGTCAGGTGCCTCGGCACCGTTCACGCGAACCGATCCGGCAATGAATCGTACCCCCGGTGGCAACTGGTCCACGATTCGGACGTCATCGGCATCACCGGGCCCGACCGCGTTTTCGACCGCCAGCTCGTAGCGTACGAAGTCACCGGGCGCCGCAACGGCCGTCAGTGTCCGCTTCTGCAGGAACAGCGACGAGGCCCGCGGGTCGACCGGAACATCGATGGCCACGGAGATACCGTCAGATTTGGTGAACGCCGCGCCGAACGACGCCTCGCCGAGCGCGAACGGAGCGCCCGGCAGGTTTTGCAGGTCGGCGATGGCCGCGGACGACGGGGCGGCGTAGGCTGTCGGTGGCGTTACGACGAGCCGGTAGTCGCCGTCCGGAACGACCGGGAATCGATACTCGCCCGAGCCGAATACATAGCTCGTGCCGGCGCTGTCGGTCACTGTCCCGCCGCTGACGACGGTTGACGGGAAACGGGCGACACCATCGTTGCCGTAGACCGTAGCGGGCAGGCCCGTGGTCGCATCGACGAGTTCGATCGTCGATCCGTCGACGAGCGCGCCGGTACGGCTCTCGAAAACGCGTTGGACCGGATCGAGTTGTGCATTTGCCTGCACCGAATCATTACCGTCGGCCGGATCGGTGTAGCTCACGTTGATCGCCGTCTTCGGTGCGCCCTGCAATATGCAGTCGCCGGGCGTCACAACCCCGCCGCCGAGCGGGATGTAGCCCGTGAAGACACCCGTATCCGGCCCCGTTTCCGTCAGCTGTAGCGTTTCGCTGTCGCCGGTCTGCCCGTTGCCGACCGTGACAACGGCGTATTCCACAGCCTGGAAATCGAGATTCTGGTCGGTGTCGACAAGCCGAACGAACGCGGTCTCGCCGATATTCATCGTCGTCGCGCCGTTGGTCTCCTGCACCTGCGCCGGGTCGATGACGTTGCCGCCGAGGATCGACGGGTCAGGGAGATTGACGAATGAGCCGCCCTGGAGGCAGGCCGAAGGACCGACCGTCTCCTGGTAGGCGCCGGTGCCGGCCGGCACGACCCGCGTGAACTCGACGTTCGCCGTGCTCCGGGTAACCGCGACAGTGACGGTCACCGCGTTGCTCAGTACCGTCGCGGGCTGTCCTGCGAGGTTGACGAAGTCGAGCGACGCCTGATTGGTAATCACGGCCCCGGGCGGGCTGGCGAATGCCGGTCCCGCCATGACCGCTGACGCAACGCACGCAATCAGGATACTGCGTACGGCGGCGCCAAAGGCAGACACGACGAGACGGGGGCCGCTCCCGCGAGCGGCCCCACGTCCGGTCGACATGCGTCGTCCCTCGAACACCGTGATGCGTCTTTCCTACTTACGCGCTACGGCTTCAGGGCGTCGTCGCCGGGTTCGGGATCAAAACCTCGAAGCGAACGCGGTACGACCCGCCAGCCGCGATGTCGATCACGCGATCCGTCGGATCGCCTACGGTAAGCACGCCACCAACGACCTCGCAGCCATCGCTATCGGCGTCGGTCGCCGTGCACTCGGTCGTCGTCGTGCCGTCGAACACTTCGATGTCGGTGTAGGTGCTGCCCCCGGCGTTGTTCAGGAACTGCAAATCCGTATCGATCGTGTCGGTGATCACGATGTTTTGCGCCGTGGCCGCACCGGCCGCGTTGGTCACCTCGATCTCGTAGCGCAGACGTGCGCCCGGGATTGCAAGGCCACTGCCCAACGGATCGTCTTCAACGGTATACAACTTGGCCGCATTCAACGATGCCGCATTGACCTCGAAGCCGTCATTCGACACGACGATACCGTCGTTGCCGTTGACGTCGACGTTCTCGAGACCGTCCGTGTTGGCCACGCCGTAGGCAAGCGCCGAACCGTCGTCTGCCAGTGCCGTTGCCGTAACCTCGAGACCGGCGATGGCGCCGTTGGCGAGCGCGAGACCGACGTTACCCCAGACACGAATGCGAATCGCATCGTCGGCCGGGATGTTGTCAACCGTCGCCGTCGTCGTACCTGTCCCCGGCGCTGCGGGTGCCGCCGGCGTGCCGGATTCGAAGTCCGTCCACACGGCGATACGCGGATCGCCCAGGTCAGAATCGTCGTCGGCGGTGCCGTCAATCGTCGTCGTCGATGCGGCGTTGGCCAGAACGAGATCGATGTCCAGGTCCGAGTTCGAAGTATTCGTCAGCAGGAAGTCGGCGAACACGTTGTTCTGGCCCGGCGAGACCGGGTCCAGATCCGGCGTCGACGTCGGGACCATCGTCAGATTGACGCGGCGGTCGACGACGAACGACACGGTGTTGGACGTAATGTCCGTTTGATCGACACCGCCTACGAAGTAGTCAACACTGGCAGTGTTTTCTACGACGGTACCGGCGCGCGTGCCCTCCGCCATGGCTTGCTGACCCACCAGCAATGCGGCGGCAAGTGCACCCAGCCTGATTCCCAGGCCGATCGTCTTGCTTGAAGTTTTCATCACGGTACTCCTTAGCTTCTAAAATGCCGGCCGTGCCGGCGCCCAAACGAAGTTCGGCGTGTTTACGCCTCCCTCATTTCAAAACCGCCGCGAAGCGCGCAGTCCCCTGCGCCCCTGCAGCGAGATCGTTGCGCATGACCCAGCGGACATGCGTGAAGTCACTGGCCTTCGCCGCGCGCGACTCGCCGTTCTCGACAACCGTCAGCTCGGTGGCGGCGGCGAACGTCTCGCCGCCATCGACGGAAAACACGATGTCCATACCGGCGCCGAATGCGGAGCCGTCGAGATACACGAGGTTCTCGGCAATCGGATTCGTAATGACGACACGATCGGCAACCTCGTCGCTGACGTTCGTGAACGTAATCGTGTAGAAGACGGTTTCTCCGGGAAGCACGACTTCCGCTTCGATGAGGCGCTCTTCTTCCTCACCCGCGTCATTGACGAACACGTCCTGTTTGTGGACGGTGGTCTGCACGTCGAGATGCTGAGCCATGGCTGTCGTCGCCAGCATCATCAGTGTTATTGCAGTCAGAAATTTCATCGCTATTCCTCGCTCTCTTCGCTCTGGGTTAATCAATCCTGACCTGGAAGGCGACGGTCTGAAGACCATCGGCCTGCGTCAGGTCGCCAAGCCGGACAACGACCGCCGGGGATACGGCTGCGTCGTATTCGCCCGAGTCACCATCGGTCGCATCGCTGATTGCCGTGCCGTTCAGCGTGATGCTGTCCGGCACGTAGGTGGACCAGGTTGGAATCGGGTCGCTGATTACCGCCGCGGTCGCCGTACCGCTGCTGACGACCTCGACGGTAATCGTGTAGGTAATCGTGGCGCCGACGATTGGCTCGTTGCCGCCGTTCGGGTCACTGACGAGCTGCGACTTGACCACGTTGATGTCGATGTCATCGACGACGTACTCGCCGGAGACCGTCGTGGTTGCGCCCGTCGTTCCGATCACGGCGTCGACACCGCCGTCACCCTGCCCCGCATAGACCGTGCCCGGTACGCCGCTGCCGGTCGCGGCTGTCGCCGACAACTCACTGCGGCCGACCTCTGCATTGGCGACCGCGCCGGGAATGTCATTGAGAACCAGCACGTCGACCGACTCGTCGGCCGCGAGCACGGGGTCATTGACGCCCATACTGTAGGCGACGTCACCCGTATTGAAATCGCCGCTGCCGTCGGTATCGAAGAACACGGAATCGGGAACGGACGGAACGGGATCGAAGTCGTCGCCGGCAACGACGCTGTTCACCGCAAGGCTGAAGGCTTCGCTGCCGTTGCCCGTGTTCGTAACGCTGAACAGCAGCGCCTGGTCGAGGCCATTGGGCGATACGGCGACTTGCCCGCTTCGCAACGTCACGACGACGTCGATGCGTTCCGCGACGACGAAAGACACCGTGTTGGAAAGGGTTTGCTGCCGGGAACCGCCCTGGATGAAGTCGACGATCGCCGTGCTTTCGACGAGCGTGCCCACGGCCGTACCTGCCGCATAGACGCGGCTACACGGTACCAGGATCACGCACAATACGGATACGCACCGCAGCACAGTGCTGGCGGGCGCAAGCAGTCGGCTTGCCGATTCCAAGGATCATTCCTTCGTGGCGGCATAACGGCGCGCCGCCCGGCGCC
>JANQGP010000367.1 GCA_028277265.1 Woeseiaceae bacterium
CCCCGCTTCGCTGCGGCGTACCTGCTCGTCGACGGCGACGAAGCCGCCTTCATCGACAACAACACCGGCCACGCGGTGCCCGCGTTGCTCGAGACGCTCGCCGGGGCGGGATTGTCGCCGGAGCAGGTGCGCTACCTGATCGTGACGCATGTGCATCTCGATCATGCCGGCGGCACGTCGGCGCTCGCGGAAGCCTGCCCCGACGCGACGATTGTCGCGCATCCGCGCGCGTCGCGTCACATCATCGACCCGTCGAAGCTCGTCGCGAGCGCGACGTCGGTCTATGGCGAGGAACAATTCAAACGCCTGTACGGCGTCATCGAACCGGTGCCCGCCGACCGTGTCCGCGAGATGCAGGACAACGAGAGCCTGTCGCTGGGCGAGCGCACGTTGAGTTTCCTGCACACCCGCGGTCACGCCAATCATCACTTCTGCATCGCCGACGCCGGGAGCAACGTTGTCTTCACCGGTGACGCGTTCGGCCTGCACTACCCGGACTTGCAAAGCCCGGGCACGTTCGCGTTCCCGTCCACGAGCCCGACCGACTTCGACGCGGAGCTGGCCCGGGAGTCGATCCGGCGCATCGCCGCACTGTCGCCCGATGTCGTCTACCCGACCCATTTTGGTGCAGTGACCGATATCGGGGAAAGCGCCGAACAGCTCATCCGCCATCTCGATTTCTCTGAGCGCGTCTTCAACGATGCGTTCGACAGCGAACTGCCGGACGAGGCGTTGTACGACTACGTCAGGCCGCGCCTCGAGGACTACATGGCCGGGCTGTTCGATCATCACGGGCGGCTCGGCGCATCGGCTCAAGCCTGGGACCTCGTGGCGATGGATATCGACCTCAACGCCCAGGGCATCGCGTTCGCCGTCAACAAGAAACGGCGCAAGATACGCGACGCATAACTGCCGGCGGGCCGGCGATCGCCGGTCAGAAATTCGGGGTTGCGCTCGACTCGCGAAATCTGTTGTTATTGAAACCTTTCCGTACGTCAGCAGCGGCCCGGAATGAGCGCGACGAAAACCACAACGATAAGTGCCGTGCATTGGGGACGGCTCGAGAGCCAACGGCAGGAAGACCGGCAGCGGGCGCTCGCGCTCGAACGCCCGGGTGACTACCACGGCGACATTGCGGCGTCTGAGTTGCACTGGCACGACGGAGGGGGCTGGATCAGCCGCGATGCGGAGACCGGTTTCTGGCGAGGGTTCGATGCCGCCGGCGGCGAGTCGCGGGAATATCCGGACAGGGATGCGAACTGGCGGCCGTGGCAAAAGGCCTTTGACGACGGCGATGCACCGTTTTATCGCTGGTTCGTCGGCGGCAAGACCAACGCCTGCTTCAACGAGGTCGATCGGCACGTCCTGAACGGGCGCGGCGCGCACCCCGCGTTCGTCTTCGAGGGTGACCGCTGGGACCCGTCCAAGAATGACGGTAACGGCGGTCCGGTCTTCGAGTGCACGATCGACTACCGGCGCCTGCTGCTCGAGACCGTGTTGCGTGCCGAGGTTCTCGCGGGCCTCGGGCTCGGACAGGGCGACCGCATCGCCTTCAATTTGCCGAACATTCCGGATCAGCTCTATTACACGGAGGCCGCGAAACGGCTCGGCATCATCTACACGCCGGTATTCGGCGGTTTCTCGGCCAAGACCCTGTCCGATCGCATTGCCGACGCCGGTGCCCGTGTCGTGGTTACCGCCGACGGCGGCTATCGCAACGCCGAGGTCGTACCTTATAAAGAGAGTTTCACCGACCAGGCGCTCGATAACTTCGTGCCGCTGGGCAAAGCGCTGGCCGCGCTTGACGAAGTCCTCGCCGCATTCGAGCTCGGCGAACTCGGCGAGCGGCTGGCCGAAGCCGTAAAGACGGCGCTTACCGGCGAGATCACGATTGAACGCGGCGACATCATGCGCGAGCTTGGTCGGGCGCTTGCGGTCGAAGACTCGGTCGCCGCCGAGCAAAGCGCCGAGATCCGGACCGGCGTCGCGCGTCGGCTGGCTGACGTCGGGCACATCGTCGATGACGTCGTCGTCGTGCGTTATACCGGCCAGGAAATCGTCGAGCAGTCCCGTGACCGGTGGTCCGATCACCTGGTCGACGCGGCGGCAGAGCGGGTGCTCGACAAGGCGCGTGCAGCCGGGTTCGAGGCCGGGAGCATCGAGGCGCTCCTGGAACTCGGTGATGCCGAACTCTGGCAAGCGCTGAACGCGAGTCACGGTGCAGTGCCGGTCGACGGCGACTGGCCGCTGTTCATTATCTATACCTCCGGGTCGACCGGTAAACCCAAAGGTGTCGTACATACCCACGGCGGATGGCTGGCAGGCATTGCCCACACGATGCGCATGGTCTTCGACGCGGGCGACGACGATCGCATCTACGTCATCGCCGATCCCGGCTGGATCACCGGGCAGTCCTACCTGATCGCCGCTCCGCTCGCGCTCGGCATTACGTCGATCGTGGCCGAGGGCTCGCCGTTGTTCCCGCATGCCGGCCGTTTTTCGTCGATCGTCGCGCGGCGCGACGCGACGATCTTCAAGGCGGGCTCGACGTTCCTGAAGGCGGTAATGACCGATCCGTCGAGCACGGCCGACATGTCGGCCTACGACATGTCGGGCCTCAAGGCCGCGACGTTCTGCGCGGAGCCCGTGTCGCCCGCGGTGCAGGAATTCGCGATGGGCAACGTCTGCCCCCACTACATCAACAGCTACTGGGCCACGGAGCATGGCGGAATCGTGTTCTCCTGCCCGTGGGGCGGCTTCAAGGCGCTCGCCCCGGATGCCAAGACCTGGGCGTTGCCCTGGATCGACGCCGAAGTCCGTGTTGCCGAGGAGACCGGCGACGACGGACGCGCCGGCAAGTGGCGCGTCGCCGAGTCCGGGGAAAAAGGCGAGCTCGTCATCAAGCAGCCGTATCCGTATCTTGCGAGGACGATCTGGGGCGACGCAGAACGCCTCGGCACGCCCGGCTGGCGCGGCGATGTCGACCGGTTCACGGACGTGTATTTCAATCGCTGGTCGGGTGGTTTTGCCTACACCCAGGGCGACTACGCAAGGCAGCACGACGACGGCAGCTTCACGTTGCACGGCCGCTCGGACGACGTCATCAATGCCTCCGGCCACCGTATCGGCACCGAGGAGATCGAAGGCGCGATTCTCCGCGACAAGGTCCTCCTGAGGGATTCACCGCTTGGCAACGTCGTCGTCGTCGGTGCGCCGCACGAGGAGAAGGGCGAGACGCCGGTGGCGTTCCTGATCGCCGCTCCCGGCATGAAGATTGGCGACGACGATATCACCCGGCTGCAAGGTCTCGTCCGCACCGAAAAGGGCGCCACGGCCGTGCCGTCCGACTTCATCGTCGTGTCGGCATTCCCGGAGACGCGGTCGGGCAAGTACATGCGCCGGACGCTCAGAGCCGTCCTCCTCGACGAACCGCTGGGCGACCTGTCGACGCTGCGCAATCCTGACGTTATTGACGAGATCCGCCAAAAGGTCGACGAATGGCGTGCGTTCGGGCGCCTGAGCGAGGCGCGCCGGATTATTCAGAAGTACCGCTACCTGCGCGTCGAAACGCACGACATCGCGCCGGATCGCAAGGTTGCGCTCGTCGTCATCGACCACCCGCCCGTGAACTCGCTGAACGAACGCAGCCTCGACGAGCTGCACACGGTTCTCACGCACATCGCGAACAGCGACGAGACACACGCTGTCGTCGTCACCGGTTCGGGCAATGCGTTCGTCGCGGGTGCCGACGTCAAGGAGATGCTCGAGATCGGCGAGGGTGGCGATCTCGACAGTGCCCTGACGCTGCCGAACGCGGCCCAGGCTGCGTTCGCCACGCTTGAGAACCTCGACAAACCGGTCATTGCCGCGGTCAACGGCCCGGCGCTCGGCGGCGGCAACGAGGTCGTGCTTGCCTGCGACTATGTGATCGCCAATCGCCAGGCTCGCTTCGGCCAGCCGGAGATCAACCTGAACCTCCTGCCCGGCTACGGCGGCACGCAGCGGCTGGTGCGCCGGCTCTACTTCGAATCCGGCCGGGAGGGACTCATCGAAGCGACGCGACTCGTCCTGTGCGGTCGCAGCATCGAGGCCGACGAAGCGCTGGCTGCCGGCCTCATCAACGAATTGACCGGGGCCGGAGGCGACGGCGTCGTTGCCGCCGCGATGAACGTGCTCCGGCGTTATTTCCGCGGTGAAGGACCGCTCGGCGAAGTACTCGAACGCCGCAAGGAATACCTCGCGGGCATCGAGCAGCCGATCCCCGATCCGGCGGACTTCCTCGACGAACCGGAGCTTGCGACGGCCATTGCGCAGCTCGATGCGAGCGGCCGCTCGACCTCTGTCAAGCGCATCACGGAAGCGCTGTCGACGGGCGCAAGGGACGGCCAGAGTGCGGGGGTGCGGACCGAGGCGCGGCTGTTTGCGGAGGCAATTTGCGATCCGGACAGCGGCCCCGCAGGCATTCGCGCGTTCCTCGAAAAGCGCAGCGCGCCGCTGCCGCTTCGTGCCGTCGACGTGCCGCCGGATGCCGACGAGGCACTCAGGCGACGCCTCGAGGCGGAAGGCCGGCTGCTGCCCCTCGATGCGAGCTTCTTCGCGGGCGTTACGCCCATCCCCGAGTACCAGTACGGCATGGGCGTCAGCAAGGATCCGGCCACCGGGCTGCCGAAACACGCCGATCCCCGCGATTCCGAGCGTCTGCTCGTGTTCGAAACGCCGCGCCCCGGACCGAACGAGGCGCTGGTCTACGTGCTCGCCTCGGAGGTCAACTTCAACGACATCTGGGCGCTCACGGGCATACCGGTGTCGCCTTTCGACAACCGGGACGTGGATCTCCAGGTCACGGGGTCGGGCGGCATCGGACTCGTCGCGCAGCTCGGCGACGAGCTGTTGCGCGAGGGCCGGCTCGCCGTCGGCCAGCTCGTCACGATCTACTCGGGGCAGAGCGAACTCTTGTCGCCGGACCAGGGGCTCGACCCGATGGCGGCGAACTTCCATATCCAGGGCTACGAGGTAAACGACGGCAGTCATGCGCAGTTCCTGACAGTGCAGGGCCCGCAGCTGCATCCGAAGCTGACCGGTCTTACGATCGAAGAGGCCGGTTCCTGCGGACTGACGCAAGGCACGATTCATCGCGCGCTTTTTCACACGCTCGACATCGCCGCGGGCAAGCGGCTCTTCGTCGAGGGCGCGTCAACGGGCACCGGGCTCGAGTGCCTGCGCAGCGCAAAGCGGTCCGGGCTCTCGGTCGCCGGCATGGTGTCGTCCGAGGAGCGTGCCGAGCGCGTCCGCAAGCACGGCGGCGGCGCCGTCAACCGGAAGGACCCCCGTTGGGAAAGCATCTTCACGCCCGTGCCCGACGATCCGGCACAGTGGTCCGCCTGGGAGACGGAAGGCGGTGAGTTTGTTGCCGACGTCGAACGCGTCGCAGGCGGTCCGATTGACTACGTCGTGTCGCACGCCGGCGAGCGGGCCTTCGCGCGCTCGTTCCAGGCGCTCGGGCCCGGTGGCGTGCTGACGTTCTTCGGCGCATCGTCCGGCTATCGCTTCTCCTTCATGGGCAAGCCCGGAGAAGCCCGCACGGCTGACGTGTTCCGGAAGGCCGAGCTTCGCGCCGGCGGCGCCCTGCTCGTCATCTACGGGCCCGGCAGCGACGATGGGGTCGTCGACCCGCGCGCGATCGAGGCTATCGAGATCGGCTGTTCCATGGGCGCACGGGTCGCCGTGCTGGCCGACTCGATCTCGCAGCGCGAGTTCGTCACGTCGCTCGGCTTCGGCAAGCAGTTCCGCGGCGTCGTCAGTCTCGAGGAGATCCAGCGCCGGCTCGGTGACGATTTCGACCCGCCCGGACCGCTCGCGCCCTTGCCGAACCCCTTTCACGAGTCCGCCGAGTTCAAGGAAGCCGTGCGGCGCTTCTCCGACCGCACACTGAAACCCGTCGGGTCGGCGATTGCGCCGCTGTTGCGTAGCACGCTGGACCGGCGCGGACTGCCCGACGTCATCTTCGAGCGTGCCGCGCGGGATGGTCTCGCGCTGTCGACGTCACTCGTCAAGCCCAACGTGGGCCGCGTCGTCTACGCCGAGGAACTCGGCGGGCAGCGACTGAGTTTCTATGCGCCGCAGGTCTGGATGCGGCAGCGGCGAATCATCATGCCGACGGCGGAGATTCGCGGCACGCACCTGAACAGCGCGCGCCAGTTTGCCGAAATGCAGGAGCGCATCGCGGCCGGCATGATCGACGTCGTCGCGCCGGTACCGGTACCCCTCACCGAGCTGGCGGGAGCGCACCAGGCAATGTGGGACAACGAGCATGCCGGCGCGAACTACGTCGCGATACATGCTTTACCGAGACTTGGGCTCAAGACCCGGGACGAGCTGTATCGCGCATGGGCCATTCGCGATGCCGAAGCCCGGGGCGAGGCCATCACGAAGATCGATACCGGTTCTGCGGGGAGTTTACGATGACGAGGAGTAGCAACAAGGAAGGCCGCCTCGAGGGGCGGACCATCATCTTGACGGGCGCGGGCGGCAACATCGGTCAGTACATTACGCGGCAGATGCTGGCCGAGGGCGCGAACGTCGTGATGACCGGGCGCAACCAGCACAAGCTCGACGACCTCAGGGAGGCGCTCTCGAAGGAAGGCTACGACACGAGCCGGACTGCGGTCGTCACCGGCGACTGCGCGGACCCGGATGCGTGCCGGCAAATCGTCAGCGAGGCCGTCAAGGCATTCGGCAAGATCGATGTGCTCGTCAACAACGCGGGTACGGCGGGCCCCAAGCAAACGCTCCGCGACATCCCGTTCACGGAGGCGGACAAGAAAGCGCGTGGCGAGGGGCTGACGATGTTCGAGTCGGCAATGAACCTGCTCGGCGGGCCCTGGCACATGTCGCGTGCCGCCGTTCCCGAAATGTCGGTTGGCGGTTCGATCATCAACGTTTCGACGATCTTCTCGCGCACACCCTATTACGGACGCATTCCTTACGTCGTGCCGAAGTCCGGCCTGAACGCGCTCTCGCAGGGGCTGGCGCTCGAACTCGGCAAGAGCGATCGTGCGATTCGCGTCAACTGCGTGTACCCGGGCCCGATCAAATCGGAACGCATCGACACCGTCTTTGCCGCGATGGACAAGCTGCAGAACAAGGAGGCAGGGTCGACCAGGGACCAGTTTACGGGCCTCATGATCGCGCAGCGCCCCGACGCCGACGGCAACCTGGCCTACGATTACCCGACGCCGGACGACGTCGCCTCGACGATCGTCTGGCTGTCGTCGAACGAGTCGGCCGCCATCAGCGGGCAGTGGATCGAAGTCACGAACGGTATGCAGGTACCCGCCGAGAGCCGTTCCAAGCTCGTCTCCTGGCCGGACAAGCGGCTGGTGGATCTGCGCGGCAAGGCCGTCCTGATTCTCGGCGGCGCCGACGTCGACGAAGCGTTTGCCTTTGCGAATGCCAACATCGACCGTGGCGCCCAGATCGTCATGAGCTTCCGGGACCTGGGCCAGGTCGGCCTTGCGCGGTCCCGCGCGAAGGCTATCGGCATGAAGTCCATTCACGTGCAGCAGGTCGATCCGCTGCGGCCCGAGTCCGTCCAGCGCGTCTTCCAGTACTTCGACGACCAGTTCGGCGGCGTCGACGGTCTCATCGTGCTGCCGGCCACGCCCAACGGCCAGCACGGGTACACGCTGAGCACGGCGGACGATGACGACATCGAGAAGTTCGTCGAAACCGAACTCGTCGGGCCGATCGCGCTTGCATCCGCGCTCGCGCGTCATGCCGACTCTCGAGCGTCCGAACGCCCGTCGCCGGCCGTTACGTTCGTCACGAATCCCGACGACGGCCGCGGTAACCTCCTCAACGAAATCAAGCGCGCGTCGGTCGAGGCGCTGATTCGCGTATGGCGTGACGAGGAACGCTACGGGATCGAGACGGGTGAACTGGGCTGGGAGAACCTTCCGAACCAGCTCGTGCGCTACGACAACAACGATCCCTACAATCTCGCGTTTGCCGCCGACTGGACGGCGACGCTGAACAACCGCGTGCGCAAGATGGACCCGATCAACCTCTGGGTGCCCAAGAGCATCCAGCGCGCGACCGGTAAAGGCGAAATGCCCAAATCGATCCAGCGCGTACTGCCCGGACTGCACCATGGAAAGACAGCCGTCATTACCGGCGGCAGTCTGGGAATCGGCGTGCAGCTCGGCCGCTACCTCGCCATCGCCGGCGCCCGCGTGTTGCTGTCGGCCCGCGGTGCCGACAAGCTCGAGGCGGCGCGCCAGGACATCATCGAGGAGCTCAGGGGCATTGGCTACTCGGACCCCGAATCCCGCGTCCTGACGATGTCCGGCGTCGACGTTGGCGACGAGGCGGCGCTCGAGGCCTTGTTTCAGAAGACGATCGAACACTTCGGCGAGCTCGATTTCCTGATCAACAACGCAGGCATCGCGGGCGCCGAGGAGATGGTCGTCGACATGAGCCTCGACGACTGGAACTACACGATGGAAGCGAACCTGATCTCGAATTACTCGCTGATCCGCAAGTTCGCACCGCGCATGAAGGATCGCGGCTCAGGCGCCATCCTCAACGTGTCGAGTTACTTTGGCGGCGAAAAGTACGTCGCGGTCGCCTACCCCAACCGCGCAGATTACTCGGTTTCCAAGGCCGGCCAGCGCGCCCTTGCCGAGATCCTGTCGCGGCACCTCGGTCCGGAGATCCAGATCAACGCGACCGCGCCGGGTCCTGTCGACGGCGCGCGCCTGCGCGGCCTCGGCGGCGCGCCCGGCCTGTTCGCACGGCGTGGCCGGCTCATCATGGAGAACAAGCGACTCAATCTCGTCCACGGCGCGGTTCTGGCGTCGCTCGACGACGTGCCGGCAGACGAGATTCTCGATCGACTGGCGGTGAACAACATCGCCAGGCTTAAGGAGTGGTCCGATGCGCCGGCGCCACTGGTCAAGCTGTTTGCCCAGCTCGGAGAAAGCCAGGCCTACGCCAGCGCGAAACGGCATCTGTTCGGCCGCGGTATGGCCGAGAAGCTGGTCCGTCGGCTCGTTGGCGGCGGTGTCATCGACCAGGCGCGTGCAGACGCATTCGTCGAGAAATGCGCCACGGCGCCGACACCGTTCTTCGACCAGCAGGAGATCGAGAAGTCGGCGAAGAAGATCGAGGCAGGCATCCTCAACCTGCTGCACCTGCACCGGATGCCGACCGACGAGGAGGTTGGACTGACGACCGTGTTCAATCTCGCCGATCATTGTGTCAGCGGCGAGACCTTTCATCCGTCCGGCGGCCTCAAGTTCGACCGCTCGGTGACCGAGGGCGAGATGATGCTGCCGCCCGGCGCCGAGGATCTCGGGGCGCTCGAAGGCAAGCACGTCGTCATTACCGGCGATGCGATGCGTGACGAACTCGTCGCGATTGCCGAAGGTTTCTGCCGCGTCGACGTGGCGAGCGTTACCGTGCTGACGAAGAGCGAGGAGTGCGCCGACGAGATTCGCAACCGCCTGGCGGAGATCGATGGTGTCGAGATCGGCGTACGCGCGATCGGCGACGATCTCGAGGGCGGACTACAGTCCGTGCTCGCCGAGCGCTCGCGCTTCGACGTCGTCGTCAACACGCCGTTCACGCGGCTGCCGTTGAATGCGCTGGCCGCAGAGGCCGGCGGTAACTGGGATCGCGTGCTGTCGCG
>JANQGP010000386.1 GCA_028277265.1 Woeseiaceae bacterium
ATGTCGGCCGTGAGGTCGACCGGGAATCCGTATGTGTCGTAAAGCTTGAAGACGATGTCGCCGGGGAGTTTCCTGCCGCCGAGATTGGCGATCGCTGCATCGAGAATTTCCATCCCCTGGTCGAGCGTCTCGGCGAAGCGCTCTTCCTCTTTTTTCAGAACTTTCTCGACATGCGCCTGCGCCCTGGCCAGCTCGGGATACGCTTCGCCCATTTCTTTGGCGAGCGGCGCGACGAGTTCGTGGAAGAAGAGTTCGTCGGCACCGAGCTTCTTGCCGTGGCGGATCGCGCGACGGATGATGCGGCGCAGCACGTAGCCCCGACCTTCGTTGCCCGGCAATACGCCATCGACGATCAGGAAAGCGCAGGCACGGATGTGATCGGCGATGACGTTCAGAGAACTCTGGCCCTCGCTCTTCACGCCGACGATGTCGGCCGCGGCCCGGATCAGGTTCGCGAACATGTCGATCTGGTAGTTGCTGTGCACGCCCTGCATGACGGCTGCAATTCGCTCGAGGCCCATGCCCGTATCGACGGACGGTGCGGGCAGCGGCGTCATCTTTCCATCCGGAGAGCGATCGAACTGCATGAACACGAGATTCCAGATCTCGACGTAGCGATCGCCGTCCTCGTCCGGCGAACCCGGCGGTCCACCGGCAACATCCGGGCCGTGGTCGAAAAAGATCTCGCTGCAGGGCCCGCAAGGTCCCGTATCGCCCATGGCCCAGAAGTTGTCTTTCTCACCCATCCGGGAGAAACGCTCGGGGTCGACTTTCACCTCCTCAAGCCAGATATCGGCCGCCTCGTCGTCCTCGCGAAATACGGTCACCCAGAGCCGCTCTTCGGGCAGGCCCAGCGTCTTGGTCAGGAAGTCCCAGGCGTACTGGATCGCTTCGCGCTTGAAGTAGTCGCCGAAGCTGAAATTGCCGAGCATCTCGAAGAACGTGTGGTGACGCGCCGTGTAGCCGACGTTTTCGAGATCGTTGTGCTTGCCGCCCGCGCGGACGCAGCGCTGCGACGAAGCGGCTGTTGCATAACTTCGCTTGTCGTCCCCGAGGAATACGTCCTTGAACTGCACCATGCCGGCATTCGTGAACAACAGCGTCGGGTCGTTGCCGGGCACGAGCGGAGAGCTCGCCACGACCTCGTGGCCGCGATCGTGGAAGAAGTCCAGGAACGCCTGGCGGAGCTCGTTGCTCGTCATGGTCTTATTATCGGGATCTAACCGCTCGTTTAAAGGCGGTAGTGTACGGCGTTTGCCGGTGTTATTCGACGGCTGCCTGGATGTGGTCCTGCTCGAAGCCGCGATACTGCAGAAAGCGCATCTGCCGCGCCTTTTCCTTGAAATCGGCCGGCCGCTCCGCGCCGAACTTCTTCAACCGTTCCTGTTTTGCCAGCTCGAACCAGTCCACGGCGGCATTCTCGAGCGCGCCCTCGATGATTCCGTCGCGGACACCGCGCTGGCCGAGATCGGCCCGAATGCGCACCGGACCTTTGCCCTGGTTAATACGCGATTGCACGAACGCCTCGGCGAAACGCGTGTCACTCTGCAGGCCCTCATCGTCGAGCCGCGCCAGTTCGTCCTCGACGGCCGTCCGCTTGTAGCCTTTGTCGGCGAGTTTCCTCGTGAGTTCCTCGAAGCCGTATTCGCGGCGCGCGAGAAAATCCATCGCCTTCTTGCGGATCTCTTTCGGGCACGAGAAACGATCTTCCCCCTCGGCAGAGAGAAGACCGCCGATTTCTTCGTGTACGGGCTGCAGCTTAGGCCTCGACTGCCTCGTCCGCATCATCCGCCGCCGCTTCGACCTTGCCCGGCAGCAGCTTCGCACGAATCCTGCCTTCGATCTCTTCGGCCATCGCCGGGTTCTGCCTCAGGAATTCGCGGACGTTTTCCTTGCCCTGGCCGATGCGATCGTCGCCGTAGCTGTACCAGCTGCCGGCTTTGTCGACGATGCCGTGCTGTACGCCGAGGTCGATGATCTCGCCGTGGCGCGAGATGCCCTCGCCGTAGAGTATCTCGAACTCGGCCTGCTTGAACGGCGGCGAGACCTTGTTCTTGACGACCTTGACGCGGGTCTGGTTGCCGATGACCTCGTCGCCCTTCTTGATCGCGCCGATCCGGCGGATATCGAGGCGCACCGAAGAGTAGAACTTGAGCGCGTTACCGCCCGTCGTCGTTTCGGGGCTGCCGAACATGACACCGATTTTCATACGTATCTGGTTGATGAAGATGACCATCGCGTTCGAACGCTTGATGTTGCCCGTGAGCTTGCGCAGTGCCTGAGACATCAGACGCGCCTGGAGGCCCATGTGCGAGTCGCCCATCTCGCCTTCGATCTCCGCTTTGGGCGTCAGCGCCGCAACCGAATCCACGACGATCACGTCGACCGCGCCCGAGCGCACCAGCATGTCCGTGATCTCGAGCGCCTGCTCGCCGGTATCGGGTTGCGAAACGAGCAACTCATCGACATTGACGCCGAGCTTCTCGGCGTAGACCGGGTCGAGCGCGTGTTCGGCGTCGACAAACGCCGCAGTGCCGCCGGTCTTCTGCGCCTCGGCGATGATCTGCAAGGTCAGCGTCGTCTTGCCGGACGATTCAGGGCCGTAGACTTCGACGACGCGGCCTTTCGGTACACCGCCAATGCCGAGCGCGACGTCGAGGCCTATCGAACCGGTTGAAACAGCCTCGATGTCCCTGGCCGACTGGGCGTCCCCCATGCGCATGACCGAGCCTTTGCCGAACTGCTTTTCGATCTGCCCGAGGGCCTGTGCGAGTGCTTTCTTGCGATTGTCGTCCATATGTCTCGTCCGTTGTTCTGGTCGTTCAGGGCCGCCTCGCGGCGATGGGAGGGATACTGTGGATTTGCACAGTATTATTTCATGAAGGCCGCGTCAATAGTCGCTTTCGCGGGCCGCAAATCGGGGCAATTCAGGGAGTTTTCGAGCAATGGCGCCCAAGCTACTGTTTCAGCGGTACGTAGCTCACCCCGCCCGGTCCCGGAACCGACTCGACGAGCTCGAAGCTGGACCACTCGGTCGTCGCCCGCTGGGTCAGTCTCTCGGTCGTGAAATGGCGGGCGTTGCGCACGACCGTGATGTGCGGCCGGTAGACGCGGTCCTCGGGCTCGAGGCCGAGATCGGTAACGATGCCGTTGAGAGCGTCGACGAGCTGCTGCAGCTCGGCCGGCACGGTCGCGGCGGAGAGGCTCGCGACGCGCGGACGCGCCCAGTACTCGAGGCGATCGAAATTCAGGCGAAACGGCTCCACCTGGATCTCCTGCGCGCGCTCCAGGAGGTAGGGCACACGGTTCGCGGGAAACGTGCCGATGAAGACGAGTGTGACGTGCCAGTTGCGCCGATCGACGAAGCGGCCCTCGACCGTCTTCGCTACCGAGTTGATGACGTCGCGGAGGCGATCGCGTTGCCGATGATCCGGCCAGAGCGCGAAAAACAGGCGTTTGGTATTCATGATTCGATACGCTCCAGCACACCTCGCAACGCACGCGCGACCGTCAGCTCGCGCACGACTTCGCGGTCCCCGGCAAACAACTCGCAGCTCGTGTCGACGAGCGCGTTGCTGCCATCGCGGACGGCCCAGGCGAACCACACCGTCCCCACCGGCTTGTCGTCGGTTCCACCGTCGGGGCCTGCGATACCGCTCACGGCAACAGCGATATCGGCGCCGCTCAGGCGCAGCGCGCCTTCCGCCATCTCGTGAACCACGCTTTCGCTGACGGCGCCGTGTTCGTCGATCGTGGCATTCCTGACTCCGAGGATCGATTCCTTCGCGCCGTTCGAATAGCTGACGATGCCGTAGCCGAACACCGCGGAACTGCCCGGGACGTCGGTGATGCTCTTGGCGACCCAGCCGCCGGTACAGGACTCGGCCGTCGCGACGGCTTTCGCCGAGTTCGTCAGGTCCGCGACGACCGCTTCGCTGAGCTTTTTCAGTGACTCGTAATCTGCCATATCGGGTTTAGAAACGCTCTGCCTCGACCACGGACGCATAGAGCGCCTCGTGCTGGTCCGCCATCGTAGCGATCGAGAATTCGTTTTGCATCCGTGCCCGGCCGGTTGCGCCGAAGCGAGCGCGCGTCTGGTCGTCGTCGATCAGGGTCACGATTGCCTCGTGCAGCGCGTCGGCATTCTCGGGCTCGACGAGCAACCCGGTCTCTTCGTGCGCGACCGACTCGCGCATGCCGCCGGCATCGCAGCCGACGACCGCAACGCCGGCCGCGGCCGCCTTGAGCGCCGCCACGCCGAGACCTTCGGCCGACGACGGATGCACGAACAAGTCGAAACAGCCGATGAAATCGTCGAGATCGTCGCGGTAGCCCGCGAACTGGACGACGTCACCAAGCCCGAGCGAGGAAGCCTGCGCGCGCAACTGATTGCCCAGATAACCCTCGCCGAAGATCACCAGCCGAAAAGGTGAATGCGTCAGTTTGAGTTCAGCGGCGGCCTCGAGCAGGTGTCGATGACCCTTGCGCGGAATGAGCTGGCCCGCCGCCGCGATCGTGAATACGCCCTCCCCGATGCCGAACTCGCGCCAGTACGGGCGACAATCCGGATCCCTGCCGAACGCGTCCGCATCGACGGCGCTGCGAATCACCTCGATTCGGTCGTCCTCGACGCCGCGATCGCGCAGCACGCCGGCGATGGCTTCAGAGATTGCAATGATCTTTCTAAAAGGCCGGTAGCGGAGCCCTGCAACGAGGCGCAGCTCGGTGTTGTCGACGCGCCGGGAAACGACGGCCGGCACGTTGGCGAAACCGGCCGCGAGCCCTCCGAGAATGTCGGCGCCCCGGCGACTGTGGCAGTGGACGAGGTCCGGTTGCTGATCTCGAATGAACTGGGCGAGACGATACGCGAACGGCAGGTCGAGATCGCCGGCGCAGAACAGGTTCTGCACGCGAATTTCCTGTTCCCTGGCAATCGTGTCGATGCCCGAATCCGGCGGGCAGACGAGGATGTTGTCGTGACCGCGCTCGCGTAAAGCGTTGATCAGGTAGATGACCTGCTGCGGCCCGCCCAAAAAATGGCGCCCGGTTTCGACATGCAGTATTTTCACTGCGGGACAGTTTACTCAAATACGGTAAATACGGTACCGGACACCCTGTTTAGGAAATAGGGTGTCCGGTACCGTATTCTAAACTGTCCCATATTTCTTGGTGTCAATAACAAGAATGAAAACCGAAGTCTCCGCTGTCCACACGCCGATGATGCGTCAGTACCTCGCGATCAAGGCCGAGTATCCGGACATGCTCGTCTTTTACCGCATGGGCGACTTCTATGAACTCTTCTACGACGACGCGAAACGCGCCGCCGCGCTGCTCGACATCACGCTGACGGCGCGCGGCAAATCGGCGGGCAACCCGATCCCGATGGCCGGCGTGCCCTATCACGCCGTCGAGGGGTATCTGGCCAAGCTCGTGCGCAAGGGTGAATCGGTCGCGATTTGCGAGCAGATCGGCGATCCCGCGACGAGCAAAGGTCCAGTCGAGCGCAAGGTCACTCGCATCGTGACCCCGGGAACGCTGACCGATGAGGCGTTGCTGTCTGCAGACCGTGACAACGTCGTCGCCGCGGTGTTCGAATCCGGTGGCATTTTCGGCATCGCCTGGCTCGACCTCTCGGCGGGCCGCTTTCGCCTGGCCGAGGCGCCGAATCTCGACGCCGCGCAAAGCGAAATCGAACGCCTCCGCCCCGCGGAACTCATCGTCGACGAGGACAATCCGCTCGAGGGCGCCTTCGGCGAGAACATCCGCGTCACCCTGCGTCCGCCCTGGCACTTCGAGCATGACAGCGCGACCCGCCTGCTTTGCAGCCAGTTCGGCACGCGCGACCTGTCCGGTTTCGGCTGCGACGCCTTCGAGCGCGGCATTGCGGCCGCCGGCGCGTTGCTCCAGTACGTGACGGACACGCAAAAAGCGGCGCTGCCGCACCTGAATTCGATCGGCGTCCAGCTGCGCGACGATGCCGTGGTCATGGACGGGCCGACGCGCCGCAATCTCGAGCTCGAGGAGTCCCTCAGCGGCCATCACCAGCACACGCTCGCCGGCGTCATGGACCGCTGCCGCACGGCGATGGGTTCCCGCCTGCTGCGGCGCTGGATTCAGCGGCCGCTGCGCGACACGAACGTTCTGAAGGCTCGCTACCAGGCGCTCGAGGCATTGTTCGGCATTGTCGACGAGCTCCAGGACCAGCTGGGCGGCATCGGCGACATCGAGCGCATCCTCGCACGTGTCGCACTGCGTTCCGCCCGGCCGCGCGATCTGCGCGGACTGTGCGAAGCACTGGGTCGCCTTCCGGGCCTCGGGAAACAGCTCGCGTCTGTCGAATCACCGCTGCTCACGGCGTTGTCCGGACAGATCGGCGAGCATCGCGAACAGCATCGCCTGCTCGACAAGGCGATCATCGAAAGCCCTCCGATGCTGATCCGCGACGGCGGCGTCATCGCCGAAGGCTACGACGACGAACTCGATGACCTGCGCGGTATCGCCGACAACGCCGACCAATATCTCGTCGACCTCGAAACCCGCGAACGAGAGCGCCTTGGCGTATCGACGCTCAAGCTGGGCTACAACCGCGTCCACGGCTATTACATCGAGATCTCGAAAGCGCAGGCCGACAAAGCGCCGGTC
>JANQGP010000411.1 GCA_028277265.1 Woeseiaceae bacterium
GATGGGAAGGAAGTGCGCCTCAGTTCCAATACGGCATCCGCGTCAGTGCGCGATATCGTATGGACCGACGCGACCACAATCGTCAGCCTGCGAGGTAACAACCTATGGCAGACATCGCTGAGCCAAGGAAACGACATCCAGTTTATGCCCGTCGAGGCAGGCGCACGTAACCTGTCGATATCGCCAAGCGGCAACCAAGCGGCGTATATACGGAACGGCGACCTGTGGCTTGCTGACTTCCCTTCCAAACAGAATCGGCAGCTCACCGAGATCGGCATCGCCAGCCTCTCGAGCTTACGGAAGGGGCGCTACAGCCGACCGGAACGCGAAATCGGTCCAGGCATCTGGAGTGGGCCAACGTACAAGTGGTCGCCCGATGGCAAGACCATCGCGCTTCACGTCGTTGACCGACGCGAGATGCGCAAGGTGCCGTTCCCGGATTACCTCGCTACCGAAACCAATCCCAACGAGGTACGCCGAGGTTACCCGGGCGATCCAAACGAGATTCGCAGGGTTGGCCTGCTCGATGTACAAAGCGGTGACATTACGTACCTCGATTTGCCAGACCCGGACGCCAACCAGGTCATCGACTTCAACTGGTCACCGGGCGGTGCTCTGCTGGTTGATACCGCATCCGACACGGCGGTTGAACGCAAGTTGTTCGTCGTTGCACCCGGAGAAAGCCAACTGCGCGAGATTTGGCGAGGTGTTCGAGAGAGCCGCATGTACACATCGTTTGGATCTACCTGGCATCCGGATGGTGAGAACGTCGTTTTCTTAAGCGATATGGGTGATCGCTACGGCCTTTATACGATCGACGCCTCACCGTCTAGGGATCGTCCGCAGCTCCTGACAGATCCGTCCTACGATGTGCTGTCCGCCCCAAGTATTGCTGGTGATGCGCTGTTTTATGCAGGTAACGGCGTTAATCCGTACGAACAACACGTGTATCGCCTGAATATGTCCGGTGGCGATCCCGAGCAGGTGACGCGTCTTGCGGGCCGGAACGCTGGCTACCCCTCACCGGATGGCCGGCACTTGGCGTTCATGCACAGCAACGACACGTCACCGACCGAGCTTTACGTGGTAAGCAGCGAGGGTGGTGACGCAACGCGAGTAACCCACTCGCCGTTGCCCGCCTTCACGGAGCGAACCTGGGCAGCTGCGGAATACGTTAGTTTCCCCAGTCTTGTAGATGACTACACGCTGCATGCCCGGATTCTGAAGCCTACCAACATGCAGCCCGGCACGAAGTATCCAGTGCTGTTTGGGCCCGTGTATTCGAATACGGCGAAGAACCGCTGGGCCGGTAACTACAGCCTCGTACAGCAACTGTTGGTCAAGAAGGGATATATCATCGTGCAGGTGGATTCACGTGGTAGCAACGGCTATGGCCGGGCATTCCGTGAAGAGTTCCTGCTGGGCTTTGCCGACCAGGACATTGAGGATTATGCGAGTGCCGTTGCCTACATGGAGTCACTGGTCTATGTCGATCCCGATCGCATCGGCATCTGGGGCAGCAGTTACGGTGGCACACTCTCCGTTTATTCGCTGTTGATGAAGCCGGGCTTATTCCAGGTGGGTGTTGCTGCAGCGGCGGCTGTTGACCCGGTGTTCTTTGGCACCGACGACGTCGCGATTGTTCGTCGCCCCCAGACACACCCGGAGATCTTCGAAAGAAAAGCGCTCAACTATGCAGCGAATCTGGAGAATAAACTCCTGTTCATCCACGGCATACAGGACCATGTGGTACCGTTCAAGACGACGGCCGTGTTAGCTGAAGAACTGATCAAACAGGGCAAGGACTTCGACTTTGCGTTTGCACCGGGTGCGACGCATGGATGGAGCCGTGAGCGGCATTACGATCGCTACCTGTTTGGCAAGATGATCGAATACTTTGACCGACACCTAGCCGTGCCGTCTGAGTAGACGTAGGTGTCATGTTAACAGGCTGTGCATGCGTTTGAAACACACCGGTAATCAGATCCTGCATCCCGATGAATTTGGGAAGCGACCGGAGAAGTCGCGGACTGAACATCGACAGAAGCAGGCTCCAATGCCCGCTGTAACGCGTCATGCCCACGTATACGGTGTCGCGCTGTTCCGGCTCATTGCGGAACGGTTCGAACTCACGCTCCGGACCAATGCCCAACTGACTGACCAGTGCTGCCACGGCCGTGGTTTTGGCGGTGAGAAAGGTCTCAAGAGGGACCGATTTCTTACGCAGACGGCAACCGCGATCACGGTCTAGGTTAGTTCTGGAGATACTCGAACCTTATCCTGCTGCTGCTCGACACAGGCGAAGTTCAGCCTCCATCTCTTTCAGAGGGGACATATAGGGTACACATTCGTGCAAGGATCTGCAATAATCTGCAAGATGGAGGCCCGTTCTTGGGAAAAGGCCAGAAATGAAAAAGCCCCGAAACAGCCATAATCGGCTTATTTCGGAGCTTTTTGAGGGGTGGAGCTAAGCGGAGTCGAACCGCTGACCTCCTGAGTGCGATTCAGGAAGATCTGCCTCCTTAGCTGGCTAATAATGACAGCAACTCGATTTTCTCCGTCAACATTCGGGCGGGGTTGAACCTGCTGTTTTCCCACTTACACACCATCTTCGAACGCACATTCGCCTCGTGACTTATGGGAAAGGCAATGGGTGTCAACCTCTTTTTGATTTTTTAGATACCTTTTAGAAGCTCTCCACCCACCCGCTTCACGAAACCATGACAACACGCAACACCATACCGCCGACCGGGCAACGCTCTGGCCATCCGGAATGGCACAACTGGCGCTGGCAGATGCAGAACCGCATCCACAGCGTCGAAGCACTGCGGCAATACATAGATCCGACGGACGACGAACTCGAAGCCATCGAAGCGACCAAAGGAACTTTTCGGTGGAACATCACGCCGTACTACGCCTCGCTGATGGATCC
>JANQGP010000440.1 GCA_028277265.1 Woeseiaceae bacterium
AATTCCGAAGGGCCTCATCGACGCACTCAGGGTCGGCAACCGCTGGCAGGACCTGTTGACCGACGAGTTCGTCACTGGCCGCACGGGCAACGAGATCACCGCAGCGACGCGTGCCGAGTGCGCCAGGAAGAAGATCGAGTGCAGCGTGTATACACACCCGATCGGTTTCTTCGGGCATGCACCCGGTACGGTGGTGGGCATGTGGGATGATCAGGACGGTACGCCGGTGCGCGGCGATTGGCCGTTGCACGAGAACACGTGCTACGCGATCGAGGGCAACATCAAGACTCCACTGCCCGAATGGGACGGCCAGCTGGTGCAGATCAAACTCGAGCAGAGCGCCTGTTTCGATGGTGAGACCGTGCACTATCTTGCGGGCCGGCAGACCAACTGGCATATCGTGCGCTAGGCAGTCTGCCCGATGTGCAGCCCGGCTACTCGATCGTGAGCTCTTCTTCCTCGACCTCTTCCACCGAGCCGTCCTCCTCGAGCGTTCGCTGTATCTCCTCGTCCGGCTCGGTGAAGAGTACTTCGCCGGCGAACACTGTACCGGGCAGTACGAAGAATATGCTGAATATGTAGCCTAACGCCCAGAGCCGGTTCGCCTCGGTCTTGTTGCCGAGCCATACGGCGGAATGGATCGGCCAGTCTTTCACCCACGGAACCATGGCGAACACCAGTACGCCGATGACGTTGTACAGCAAGTGAACAAGCGCGATTTGCAGGGCGAAAACTTCGTTGCCGCCCGAAATCGCGGTCGCTGCGAGCAAGGCGGTGATGCAGGTGCCAATGTTCGCACCCATTGTGAACGGGAAGACCTGTTTCGTCGTCAGTACGCCGGAACCGGCGAGCGGTACGATCAGGCTCGTGGTCGTCGACGACGACTGCACGAGGACCGTGACAATCGTGCCGGAGGCAATGCCCGTGGCAGTGCCGCCGCCAATGGCCTTGTTCACGATATTCCGCGCCTTGCCGACCATCACCGCGCGCAGCATCTTGCCGAGATAGATCACGGAAAACATGACGAGCGCGATGCCGGCTATGATGAGCAGCGATCCACCGACGGCAGGGGACAAACCGTCGAACTGCGTGACGATCGACTCTACGAGCGGTTTGGTCATTGCTCCAAGCACGTTGATGTCTTTCATCGACGCACTTCCGTCGCCCACGAACCACTCGGACATGGCCTCGGCCGACCGCTGCAGCGGATGAAAAAGAACCTCGATCGGCAGAATGATGACGATGCTGTAGAGGTTGAAGAAATCATGCACCGTCGCGGCCTGGAAGGCCTTGTTGAACTGGCCCTTGTTGCCGAGATTGCCGAGGCTCACGATCGTATTCGTGATTGTGGTGCCCATGTTGGCGCCCATGATCATCGGCACGGCAATCTGGACCGGCACGCCTCCTGCAACAAGGCCGACGATGACCGCGGTCACCGTACTCGATGACTGCACGAGAGCCGTCGCGAGCGTGCCAAGGATGACGCCCGCAACCGGGTTCTTCGCAAAAGCGAATATCTTCGCCGCGCCTTCTGACCCGCCCGACACGAGTTTGAATCCGTCCCCGATAACGCCGACGCCGACGAGCAACAGATAGACGAGACTCGACACGCCGAGCCACGTCAGCCAGGTCACACTCTTGTCGTTCACTCGGGCTCGTCCTGTTCGTTCTCGTTCTTATTGAACGCCGGCGTCGCGGGATCGACGCCGCGACATGTTACCCCGGGGAATGTTACGACAGTGTGTCCTCCGGGCGGGACGGGGTGTCAGTCGCGTGCCTGGGCGCTGGCATCGCGCAGTGCCTTGAATTCACTGCCCTCGGCCCAGTTGGGCCACTCCCCGCTATTGCCGAGCCGTTCGGCGACAGCAAAGATCAATCGGGCGTCACGAACAATGCCGCTCAGATCCCAGTCGGGCGACCACTCGTCGCTCTGCTGGTGATAGTATTTCGCCGCATACTCCGCCGCGATCTGTGCCGCCCGCTCGGCACCGCCGTCGACGAGATCGCTGCCCGAGCGGAAGCTGACGGCCGGTACGCCGACCTGCACGAAGGGGAAATGATCGGAGCGGAAAAAGCTGCCCGCTGCCGGGTTGGGGTCGGGTGAATAGCGCCGCTCCATCTTTCCCGCTTCTTCGATCATGATGTCGAGCAGGCCGAGCCTGGCACTGCCCGAGATGGAGAAATCGCGAGTAGGGCCATGAACGCCGGGCGCGTCGGTGTTGATCACCCCGACCGTCGTCTCCAACGGATAGAGCGGATTGGCGGCATAGTATTTCGCGCCCAGCAGCCCGCTTTCCTCCGCCCCGACCGCAAGAAAGACCAGGCTGCGCCCGGTCCCTCCGCTTTGCACAAAAGCGCGGCCCATCTCGATCATCAGCGCCAGTCCCGTGGCATTGTCGATCGCGCCGTTGTAGATCGTGTCGCCCGTTTCGTCGGGTTCGCCGACCCCCAGGTGATCATGGTGTCCGGTGAAGAGGATATGCTCGTCGGGGCGCTCGGTCCCGGGCAGTAAGCCGACGACGTTCTTTGCGGCGATCTGGTCGCTGCGGGCGACCAGGGTGGCATCGATGGTCGCGCCCAGATCCATCGGCTGGAAATCGCGGCGCTGCGCCATGGCCTTGGCGTCTTCGTAGCTCGTGCCTGCCGCCTCGAAAATCCGGCTGGCGATATCGACATGCATCCAGCCCTGCAGCGCCGAATGTGCGGCCGCGGGATTCTCGCGGACGATATCCAGTGTCACGTCATTGCCGTTGGCGATGACGCCCCAGGGATAGCTGGCCGGTTTGGTCTCGTGGATGACCAGCACGCCCGCCGCGCCGCGCCGCGCTGCTTCCTCATATTTGTAGGTCCAGCGACCGTAATAAGTCATCGCCTCGCCGCCGAAGTCCCCCTTACCGCCTTCGAAATCGGGGTCGTTGACGAGGGCTACGATCACCTTGCCCGCGACGTCGACATCCTTGAAATCGGACCAGTCGCGCTCGGGCGCGTGGGTACCGTATCCGACGAATATCAAGGGCACGTCGTCGAGCTTTACCTCCGCCATG
>JANQGP010000070.1 GCA_028277265.1 Woeseiaceae bacterium
AGCCGAAGCAGTCGCTGACTAGTCTAGCATCCCGACGGCTGGATCCGGCCACGGGCGGTCGTTCACTCGTGGTCGTTTCGGAGTGGCGCCACATAGTAGGTCTCGCCATCAAACTCGAATGGGCGCCAGTCCTCGGGTATTTCGGTCGAACAGTACTCGTCGTCCGCGTTTCGAGTCAGATAACCGTCACAGAATCGCACCCCGTCTTCCTCGATCCATTCGCCGGAGTAATCGCGTTCGTCCTTCTTCGACTTCGGTCTCTTCGGCAGTTCCGCGAAGCCCTGTTCTTCCAGTTCTTCAAGAAATCGATCGAACTCATCTGGCGATAGCTCCTGAACGTCATCCGGGAGATGGCCTTCCGTTTCTGCCTCATCCTGCGCAAACACGGCCAATGGCATGACCAGCGCGATCAGAATTGCCTGCGTGAATAGCTGCAGGATTTTGCACGTCCCGGTTCCGTCGCCTGTGCCGGTCATGTGGCCGATTCACGAGGATCTTCCGCCTCCGAATGGAGCGACTGCCCTGGTGTCAGATAGAGGAACTTGGCGCCTTTCGGCGCAGCGGGTTTGTGCCACAGGCCTCGCGGTATGACCAGCGAAGTTCCAGCGGGAGCGGCCCGGTGTTCGGCCCCGTTCTCCGTAAGCACGGTCACTTCGAACGTACCCTCGATAACGTAAAAGAACTCATCCGTGTCCGGATGCATTTCCCAGACCGGAGACACACCGGTAATGCTGCACGCGCCGATGTGGTGACCATTGAATGCAGAGATGTCCAGGAAAGTACCATCGGGCACCGCCGCCAGCTCTGTAAGGATGTCCTTTACTTCCATCGTCCGCGCCCCTGTGAGATCGCCAAGAGTGTATCAGCGGACGAGCTTCTTGCCGATGATGTTGTCGAGGCTCAGGCGACCGGCACCGAGGAACATCAGCGGGAACAGCATCGCGATGAACAGCAACGGGATGCGGTAGTTGCCGAAGCCTTTGTCGGAAACGGTATAGCCCTTCCAGAGCTCGGCGAGCGAGTTCCAGTCGTCGGGCCAGTGCACGCCCGCGATCGCGACGATGCTCAGTATCAAGAGGCTGAATGCCCAGAAACGCGTGAACAGGCCCAGTACGAGACAGACCGCGCCCAGGATCTCGGCCCAGGTTGCCAGGAACCAGCTGATCTCCACCGGTATCACGTTGAACGGGAAAGGGAAGTTGTCCTGGATGTTGGCGAACCAGTTGCTGCCGTTGAATTTCGTCAGGCCGGCACGGCCGAACTCGTACGCCATCAACAGGCGGATGGGAAGCAGAGCCAGCCAGTCACCGGCCGGGTCCAGGATGCCATCGATCCTGGTCTTGAGGTCTACTAGAGCGCGCATGGATGTCTCCTTCAGGCGGGAATGCGCGCGCCGGTCAGAATACCGAGCTCGCGCATTTCCCTGAGTGCGTCGGCGCCGTGCGTGACAAGGGCATCGGCGTCGGCGTAGTTGATCTTCCGGGCAAGCGAGCGCAGCAGCTGCTCGCCCGTGTGCCGGTCTTCGTTGAACTCGACGGCATCGAGCAATGCCGCCGTAATCGCGTTCAGCTCCAGAAAGCCGACGTCGCCCTCACCGTCGCGATACAGCGCGAGGTAAACGGGTTGCGCCTCAGGCTCCCGTGGCAGGTAGTCGGGGGAAATGCGGTGCACGGCATAGCGGTACGCGTAGGACCACGACAAATCGGACTTGACCGGCACGCCGTCGAGCAGGTTGCCGTGCGGATCGGTGCCACTCAGTTCGTTCTCGTTCTCGGCAACCGCCAGCGCGAGCTCCGCGTACTCGTAGTGCGCAAGCTCGACGAGGAACGGAAAATCTTCTTCTCCGGCTTCGAATTCGTCCTGCAAGTAGCCGAGGAACTCCTCGGGCAGTTGCAGGAAGTACGGGGTCTGCGCCTGGTGCTTCCGCATGAAGCCGCGAATGAACCGCCGCCATTGCCGGTCCGTGTGAATCTTGCGGAGAACCGGGAAGAACGTGCCGAGCAGGTTGTAGAGATTGTTGAAGAACAGCTTGCGGTAGATCGCCATGCGGCGTTCTTCGATACCCTCCGGCGCAGGAACGTTGTCCGGGTCGCGAATGTGGGCCGCGAACGCATACTGCTTGTCCTTGAAGCCCCGAGGGTCAGCCACTTGCGGCACTCCTGCGGCCCGTTGCAAGCTGCAGATTCTTGATGCGACGGACTTCCCCCAGGAGTTCGTCCATAGGCGGAAAGTTGAAATCGCGTTCGAGCAGTGTCGGCACCGGGCCGAACAGTGAGTAGGCCTCCTCGAGCAAGGCCCAGGCTTCTTCGTCTACCGGCGTGCCGTGCGTATCGACTCGCAAGTCCTCGTCCTCGACGAAGTGCCCGGCGAGGTGGAAGTACCGGATTCGCTCGGCGGGCATCGCGCGCAGGAATTCGCTGGCGTTGTACTCATGATTGATGCTGTTCACGACGATGTTGTTGATGTCGAGCATCAGGTCGCAGTCCGCTTCCTCGAGAACGGCGAGCAGGAATTCGCGCTCCGTCATCGATGAATCGACCGGCGCATAGAAACTGACGTTCTCGAGCGCCATGCGCTGTTCGAGAATATCCTGGACGCGGCGGACGCGCGCCGCCACATAACGGACCGCCTCCTCGGTAAACGGAATCGGCATCAGGTCGTAAAGCTGTCCGTCGTCGCCGCAGTAACTCAGGTGCTCCGAATACTGGCGGATGTTGTGTTCCGCCATGAACTCCTTGATGTCTCGAACGAGTTGTTCATTTAGCGGGGAGGGCGCACCAATCGACAGCGACAGACCGTGAATCACGAACGGGTAGCGCTCGGTGAAAAAACGCAGCTTCTTGCCGAGTTTGCCGCCCACGTGAATCCAGTTCTCCGGCGCGACTTCCATGAAGTCGACGTCCGTTGGCGGATCGGCCATGAGCTGGTCCGCGATGGGGCGGCGCAGGCCGAGTCCGGCGCCCTGCACCGGGTACTGCCCGGGTCTATCGAGTCCTTGGTCGTTCATGGCGTCCTCGTGGGGAATTAACTGATCAGACCATACCGGGTCCGATTTTATTACACGCGATCAGCCCGCCAGTCGCTGCAGGCGTTCGAGGTATCGTGCCTCATCAGGCGCCCGATTGTCGCGTTGGGCCTCCCACAGCGTTTCGGCCAGGCACTCGATCATCTGGTGCTCGGCCCCGTGCACATCGCCCGTCCGCGCCACCAGCATCTCGAAAACCCTGGCGATTCCCGCCGGTCGATCCGTGGCGACCTGCTCCCGGATGCCGAGGTGCAGTCCCATGTGCAGAAAGGGATTCGTCTGTCCCGACTCCGGCGAATAGTCTTTCTGAAGATCGTCGCTCGTCACTTCACCGTGGTACTCCGGGTGCATCGCGACGATGTCGGCGATCTGCGTTTCCAACGGGGACAGCGGCTTGCGCTCATGTCGCTTGGCCCAGGCGTCCGCGTACATCCGGCGTAGTTCGTCTCGATCCTGACCGAATATCATGCCAGCTCCTTGCGGCGATACTCGCACCATTCGATGATCGGGCACTCGCCGCACAGCGGTTTTCGGGCCTTGCAGACGTATCGACCGTGCAGGATGAGCCAGTGATGCGCGTCTTTCCTGAATTCGTCGGGCGTCAGGCGCACCAGTCGTTTCTCCACTTCGAGCGGCGTCTTGCCTTTCGCGAGGCCGGTCCGATTCGCCACGCGGAAGATGTGAGTATCGACAGCGATCGTCGGTTCACCGAAGGCGGTATTGAGAATCACGTTGGCCGTTTTGCGGCCGACGCCGGGCAAGGCCTCGAGCGCTTCGCGCGTCCGCGGAACCTCGCTGTCGTGCTGATCGATCAGTATCCGGCAGGTCCTGATGATGTTCTCGGCCTTCGCGTTGTACAGACCAATCGTCCTTATATACGGCTTCAGACCGTCGACGCCGAGCGCGTGTATCGCTTCGGGCGTGTTGGCGACCGAGTACAAACGGGCCGTTGCCTTGTTGACGCCGACATCGGTTGCCTGGGCCGACAGGATAACGGCGATCAGCAGCTCGAACGGCGTCTCGTATCGGAGTTCGGTCGTCGGCGCCGGCATTCGCGCACGGAGTGTCGAGTAGATCGCTGTACGTTTTTCCCGGTTCATCGGACCAGTCGGGTCGGTTGCGGCACGGCATCCTCACGTTTCTCGCCTCGTCTGCCGTCGATGGCGTTCTTCACGGCGATGGCGAGGGCCAGGCTGAAAAACGCACCCGGAGGCAGGAGCGCAAGCAGCCAGACCATCGAGACCAGTTCGCGAAAAGCACCGATGGTCACTAGCAGAAGCGCAAACCCGGTTCCCATCACAAACCCGTCTACGATGCTGGAACCGACCGGATTGCGCGAGGCAAAGACCTCGGCCCGTGCGACGATGGCGCAGTTCGTCACGATCAGAGGGATGAAGATACCCAGCGAACGATCCAGCGCCGGAAACCAGGCTTTGAAAATGAGTTCGGTGCAGGTGACGAGGCTGGCAATGATCAGCACGTAGATTGGTATGCGAATCTCATTGCGAATCCAGCGCCGCGTCGCTGAGACGAGACCGTTCGAGACAACCAGAACGCTCAGCGTAGCAATACCGAGCCCGAGTCCGTTGACGAACGTCGTCGTGACCGCAAGCAACGGGCAAAGACCGAGCAACTGCACGAGACCGGGATTGTCGCGCCAGAGTCCGTCGCGAAAACGTTCGGCGATCCGGTTCACCGGCTCACCTCGTCAGGCGGTGCCGGATCGCCGCTGACGCCGAAAACCAGGATCCGGTTCTCGGCGTAGTACTCGAGAGTTTCCCGCACGGCCTTGACGATCGCACGCGGCGTTATCGTGGCGCCGGTCAGCTGATCGAACTCACCGCCGTCACGACGAACGGCCCAGCCGGCCGAGACCGGGTCGCCGAGCGAACGGCCCCTGAATTGCGTCGCCCAGTCCGATTTGCCGGTTTCCACCTGGTCGCCAAGCCCCGGCGTTTCACGGTGCTCGAGGACGTGTACCCCGGTGACCGCACCATCTGCATCGACGCCGACCAGCAGCTTGATGGGCCCGGAGTAGCCTTCGCGGGCGCTGACGACGAACAGCGCGGCCGCGGGCGCGCCAGCCGAGTAGACGCGATAGATGATTGCGTCACCGGCCCCGGGCAGTGCGTTCGGCGATGGGAACGTCAGCTGCGAATCGATGATCCCGCTATCGAACGAGACTCCCGCAAGAACGGGTTGCAGGCTTTGTTCGAGCCATGCCTGCCGGTTCGCGTCGATACGTTCGTCAGTCAACTGGAACGTGAGCGCCACGAGCGTGGTGCAGACTGCCGCGATCGCGGCAAGCGTCAGCCCGCTTCTGGTCATGCTCGCGTCACTCATCGCTCGCGCTCCCCCTGCCGTGTCCCACGATATGGGGCCGTGTGACGTAGTCGATCGCCGGAACGGCCATGTTCATGAGGAGTACGGCGAACGCGACGCCGTCCGCGTAGCTTCCCCAGGTACGAATACTGAAAATGAGAAAGCCGATGCCGATGCCGTAGACCAGCCGGCCGCGCGGGCTCGTTGCCGCGGAAACCGGGTCTGTCGCAATAAAAAAAGCGCACAGGATGCTGGCCCCGGCGAACAGGTGAAACCCGGGACTCGGGTTGTTGCCCGGGTCGACGAGCCACATGATGCCGGCCGGCACGAGCAGCCCGAGTCCGACACCCGCCGGGATTTGCCAGCGAATGATGCCGCGAATCATGAGCCAGAACCCGCCCATTGCGAGGAAGTTGCCGATCCACTCCCATCCACGGCCTCCGAAATCCCCCATGAGCGGATTGGCGCGGATCTCCGAAACCGTGGCCATGTTGTTGAGTCCGGTCTTCATGACGTCGAGGGGCGTGGCGCGGCTGATCGCATCGAACGTAGCGGAATCGGGCAGGCCGCCTGTCAGCGTGAACCAGAGCGTCTGCAGAAACGTCAGGTGCTGGTAGTCGATATCGCCCATGCGCGGGGCGACCCACAGATTGAGGTGCATCGGGAATGCGACGAGAATCACGACGTAGCCTGCCATTGCCGGATTGAAGATATTGAAGCCGAGCCCACCGTAAAGATGCTTTGCCACGACGACCGCGAACAGCGCGCCCGTGGCGGTAACCCACCAGGGCGTCAGCGACGGCAGCGCAAAGGCGAGCAGTACCGCCGCGACGAGTGCGCTGTAGTCGCCCAGTGCCGCGCCGACGGGGCGCCCGCGCAGGCGCAGCATCATCGCTTCGCCGGCGACCGCGAATATTGCCGCGACGAGCAGGTTGAAGATCAGGCCCGGTCCGAAGTACCACACATGGGCAAGTGCAGCCGGCACGAGCGCAGCGAGCACCTGCAGCATCGTGGACGCTACGTTAGTGCGGGCGGACCAGTAGGGCGTTTCGCGAAGCTCGAACTTCATGACGCGTCGTCCTCGTGCTTGCGCTGTCGGCGCTCGAGGATTTCGGCGATTGCGGCGGGTCCCGCCGTCTTCGCCGTTTCCTTCTGGCGCGCGAGCTCCTCGTCGCGCTCGCGTCGCTCGCGCTCGAGCCGTTCGTTCCTGGCTTCGAATCGCTGCCGCGCACGCTCGGCGCGCGCTTTCTCATCAGCGAGCTCGCGGATACGACCCTTCGCGATCCTGAAGGAAGCGGTTAACGGTATGTGGCTCGGGCACACGAGGTCGCAACAGCCGCATTCGATGCAGTCGGTCAGTCCGAAATCCCGGAGCTTCTTCTCGTCATCCGCGTTGGCGTGCCAGAAAAGCTGCTGTGGCAATAGCTGTACCGGGCAGACGTCGGCACAGTCCCCGCAGCGAATGCACGGCAGCTGTCCCCGGGTATAGGTCGACCTGGCGACGGCAAGAACGCAGTTGGTCGCTTTGACGACGGGTACTTCGTCGGTGCTGACCGTCTTGCCGGTCAACGGCCCGCCGATGATCAGGTGGTGAGCTCGGTCGGTGTAGCCGCCGGTACGGCCGACGATGTCGCCGATCGTCGTACCCAGCCGCGAGCGCACGTTCGTCGGATTGGCGATGCCATCGCCGGTCACCGTGGTTACTCGCGAGATCAACGGCTCGCCGCGAACGACCCAGTCGTAGACCGCCGCGGCAGTGCCGACATTCTGTACGACGCACCCGACGTCGGTAGGCAAGCCGCCACTGGGTACCTCGCGATTCGTGACCAGCTGCACGAGCTGATCCTCACCGCCGGACGGGTAGATCGTCGGCACCAGCTTGATGACAATGCGATCGTCGCCGAGGTCGGCGAGGACCTCTTCGAGGCGCGCAACCGCCTCGGGCTTGTCGCTCTCGACGACGACGAAGCACGTCTCTATCTGCAGGGCGTGCATCAATACCTGGGCGCCGCCGAGAACTTCGGCGGGACGTTCACGCATCAGCACGTCGTCGCAACTGATATACGGTTCGCACTCGACACCGTTCAGCAACAGAAACTCGGTCTTGCAGGTTCGGGCTTGCATGAGTTTCTGGGCCGTCGGGAATACGGCGCCACCCAGCCCGACGATGCCGCCGTCGAGTATACGAAGCAGCAGGTCGGCCGGTTCGAGCACGCGGTAGTCGACAATCTCGGGCCCCGCGAACGCCTCGTCGAGGCCGTCACATTCGATGACGATGCACGGCGCTTTGTCGCCCCTGTGGCGGGCAACGGGCCACGGCTCGATCGCCACGACCGTGCCCGACGATGTAGCGTGGACGGGTACACCCATTTCACCATCGGGCTCGGCGACCGGTTGTCCCTTCAATACACGGTCTCCGACGCCGACGATCGGCTGTGCGGGCTGGCCGACATGTTGCTCGATCGGCAGCACCAACTGAGCCGGGATCGGCACGTCGAGAATCGGCTCGCGGGTCGATGCCTCCTTGTGGCCTGGTAGCCGAAGTCCGCCGTGCAGCCGGCCGAGGTCGTAGGTGGGCGCGGTCACGGCGATGGCCTCATCGTGATGCAATCCACCGGGCAGGGTGCGATGCAGAGTTCGCAGCCGGTGCACTCATCGGCAATGACTGTGTGCATGAACTGATGCGCGCCGACGATCGCATCGACCGGGCAGGCATTCCTGCAGTGGTAACAGCCGATGCATGCGGCTTCATCGATGATGGCGACCGCAGGGGTCGTCGCTTCGGCGAGCGGGGTGACTTCCCGGCCAAGCCGTCGCGCGAGGCGCTGTACCGTCTCGTCGCCGCCCGGCGGGCACAAGTTGATCGGGGCATTTTCCTCGACGATGGCCGTGGCGTAAGGGCGGCATCCCGGGTAGCCGCACTGCGCACACTGGGTTTGCGGCAGCAGGTCATCGATTTCGTCGACGAGTCCGCCTTCGCCCGGCGGCAGCTGCCGGTAGGCGAAGCCAAGGCCCACGCCGGCGATCAGCGCAAGCAGGGCAATCGTCAGGATGGCTTCGAGCACGGGCATGCATCAAGGCCTCGCCATGCCGGAGAAACCCATAAAGGCGAGGGACATGATGCCGGCCGTCATCAGTGCGATGGCGGTACCGCGGAACGGCGCCGGGACGTCGGCTACCTCCAGACGCTCGCGGATTGCCGCGAACACCACCAGAACGAGCGCGAAGCCGCCCGACGCGCCCAGACCGTAGACGACCGACTCCACGAACCCCTTGGACTGCTGAATATTGAGCAGGGCGACACCGAGCACCGCGCAATTGGTAGCAATGAGAGGAATGTAAATACCGAGGACCTGGTGGAGCAACGGGCTGACACGCCGCACCATGATCTCCGTGAACTGCACGCTTGCCGCGATCACGAGGATGAATCCGACCGTACGCAGGTATTCGAGCTCGAGTGGCACGAGCACATACTGGTGCAGCAGGTAGGCGGTTGCCGACGACAGTGTCAACACGAATGCCGTCGCCAGCGACATGCCGGCCGCGGCTTCGAGATTTCTGGAAACGCCGAGAAACGGACACAGACCGAGAAAGCGCGCGAGCACGAAGTTGTTCACCAGCACCGTGCCGACCAGAATGACGAAGAACTCAGTCATTCGCCTATTCTACTTGAGACTGCCGGCCAGGATTACTTGACGCGCATGCCCGGTTTGGCGCCGTCGTCCGGCGATAACAGGAAGATGTCCTCACCGCCGGGGCCCGCAGCGAGCACCATGCCTTCCGAGAGGCCAAAGCGCATCTTTCGCGGCGCGAGATTGGCGACGACGATCACGTGCCGGCCGACGAGGCTGTCCGGGTCGTACGCCGCCTTGATGCCCGCAAACACCTGCCGTTTGCTGCCGCCCACGTCGAGGGTCAGCGCGAGCAGCTTGTCGGCGCCCTCGACAGGCTCGGCTCTTTCGACCCTCGCGATACGCAAGTCTACTTTGGCGAAGTCATCGATGCTGATCGTGTCGTCCCGGGTTTCTTCCTCGGCCACAGGCGTACTCTCCTTCGACTGCTCGACCATCTTCCCGACCTGCTTCGGATCGACGCGCGTGAGCAGCGGCTTGAACGTATTGATGGGGCTACCGAGCAGCGGCGAGCCGGCGGCCCGCCAGTCCCAGCTTTCTTCATTCAGGAATTGGCGTGCGCCGGCCGCGACCGCCGGCAGTACCGGCGAAAGATAGATCATCAGGCTGCGAAACAGGTTGATTCCCTGTGTGCACACCCGCTGAACCTCGGGCAACCGGCTCTCGTCCCTGGCCAGGACCCAGGGTTTGTGATCGTCGATGTAGCGGTTCGCCTTGTCGGCGAGCGTCATGATGAGGCGCATCGCCTTCGAGAACTCCCGACGTTCGTAGTGACCGGCGATGCTCTCGGAGGCACCGGCGATTTCCGCAAACAGCGACGCATCCGGCAGTTCGGCGGCCAGTTCGCCGTCGAACCTCTTGTTGATGAAGCCCGCGCAACGGCTCGCGATGTTCACCAGCTTGCCGACGAGGTCGGAGTTCACACGCGCCACGAAATCGTCGAAATTGAGGTCGATGTCCTCGATCGTCGGCCCGAGTTTCGCGGCATAGTAATAGCGCAGGAACTCGGGATCGAGATTGTCGAGGTAGGTTCGCGCTTTGATGAACGTGCCGCGCGACTTCGACATCTTCTGGCCGTTGACGGTCAGGAAGCCGTGCGCATACACGCTCGTCGGCTGGCGATAACCCGAACCCTTTAGCACGGCAGGCCAGAACAGCGTGTGGAAGTACATGATGTCCTTGCCGATGAAATGGTAGACGTCGTGCTGGCTGTCGGCATTCCAGTAATCGTCGAACACCAGCCCATCCGTGCGGTCGCAGAGGTGCTTGAAGCTCGCCATGTAGCCGACCGGCGCGTCCAGCCAGACGTAGAAGTACTTGTCCTTCGTGCCGGGAATCCGGAAGCCGAAATACGGCGCATCGCGGGAAATATCCCAGTCCTGCAGGCCGGCCTCGAACCATTCGTCGAGCTTGGCCACGACGTTCTTGTCGAGCGCCGCGTGCTCCATCCAGTCGCGCAGGCGGTCTTCGTACTCGCTGAGCCTGAAGAAGAAATGCTCGGATTCGCGCTTGACGGGTGTCGTGCCGGACAATACCGAAACCGGATCGATCAGATCCTCGGGCGAGTAGGTCGCGCCACAGACTTCACAGGCGTCGCCGTACTGGTCTTCCGACTTGCAGCGAGGGCAGGTGCCCTTGACGAACCGGTCCGGCAGAAACATGCCTTCCTTCTCGTCGTAGGACTGCTCGATGGTTCGCGTGTAAATGTCGCCGGTCTCGCGCAGCCGCTCGAACATGCCGACGACGAGTTCCTCGTTTTCCGGCGAGTGCGTCGTGTAGTAGTTGTCGAACTCGATGTGGAAGTCGCCGAAGTCGTCGACGAACTCCTTCGAATAGCCCTCGGTGAGTGCCTCCGGGGTAGTCCCGAGTTCGCGCGCCTTGAGCATGATCGGCGTGCCGTGCGCATCGGAGGCGCACACGTAGATGCAGTCATGCCCGCGCAGCTTCTGGAAGCGCACCCAGATATCGGTCTGGATGTACTCGACGAGATGGCCCATGTGGGGCGACCCGTTGACATACGGGAGGGCGCTCGTAACGAGGATCTTTCTCGGTGCTTCGGACATCGGGGGAGGTTCGGGTCGTCAAAAGGCGGGATTATGCCACGGCGAGGCCGTCAATCCATGTCTTTGACTTGCTCGAACTTGTGCTTGTTGTTGGCCTGCAGGTAAGCCTCCTTGCCCGAGACCCGGCCTTTTTCGACGAGCTCCATCAGGGCATTGTCCATCGACTTCATGCCGATACCGCCGCCACTTTGAATTGCGGTCTCGATCTGGTCGAGCTTGCCCTGGCGGATCAGGTTTGCGACTGCGGTCGTGTTGATCATGATCTCGAGCGCCGCGACCCGTCCGGGCTTGTCGATCGTCGGCAGTAGCTGCTGCGATATGACCCCGCGCAGTGAGGTCGAGATCATCGTGCGGATATGGGACTGCTTGTCCGCCGGGAACGAGTTGATGATGCGGTCGACGGTCGGTCCGGCACCGTTCGTGTGCAGTGTGCCCATCACGAGGATACCCATCTCGGCAGCCGTCACGGCAATGCTGATCGTCTCGAGGTCACGCATTTCGCCGACGAGGACGACGTCGGGGTCTTCGCGCAGCGCCGAGTGCAGGGCCTCGGCAAAGTTCGGACTGTGGACGCCCACTTCGCGCTGGCTGATGAGGCAGCCCTTTGCATTGTGAACAAACTCGATCGGATCCTCGATCGTCAGGATGTGGCCTTTCATACGCCGGTTCATATCGTCGATCATTGCGGCGAGCGTCGTCGATTTGCCCGACCCGGTCTTACCGGTCACGAGAATCATGCCGGATGAGTGCTTGCAGAGCTGGTGCACGACAGGCGGCATGTTCAGCTCTTCGAGCGTCATTGCCTTGGACGGGATGGCACGGAAAATGGCGCCGACGCCGTTCAGGTGTCTGAACGCATTCACGCGGAAGCGCGACACGCCGGGGATTTCGTAGGCAAAGTCCACGGCATCGTGCTCCTGGAAGTGGCGTTGGGCCGTGCCATCCATGATTTCGAAGACAGCATTCTGGACGCTCTCGGTCTCCAACCGGTCGGGAATGAGCGTATGCAGCGTTCCATGGACGCGTGCGCGAACCGGGTCGCCCGACAGGAAGTGCAGGTCGGACGCGTTGCCCTCGAGTGCCTTGGTCAGGTATTCGTCGATCTTGGCCATGCCGTCACACCTTCGACTGGTCGCCGATATCGAGTATCGGCACCAGGTCGGTATTCGTTACGAAACGCTGGAACTTCTTCTTCTCGTTGGCGAACCGGATGGCATCGTCCGGGTCGATTTCCTTGGCATTGATTGCATCGAGCAGTGCCTGATCGAGCATCTGCATGCCGCGATCCTTGCCCGTCTGCAACTGCGAGGGAATCTGGTGCGTCTGGTCCGTCTGGATCAGCTTGGCGATCGCGCGGGTATTGACGAGGATTTCGAGAACAGCGCGCCGACCGCGGCCGTCCGGGGTCTTGACCAGGATCTGGGTGACCACGGCCTTCAGGCTCATGGCGAGGAAGCCCTTGGTTTGCTCGCGCAGCTCGCCGGGCAGGGCGTCGATGATGCGGTCGATCGTCTTGACGGCACCGGTCGTGTGCAGCGTACCGAGTACGAGGTGTCCCGTTTCGGCGGCCGTCATGGCCATCGATATGGTCTCTGCATCGCGCAACTCGCCGACGAGGATGACATCGGGGTCTTCACGCATTGCCGAGCGGACGCCATCAGCGAAGCTCTCGACGTGCGTGCCGACTTCGCGCTGGATCACCTGGCAATTCTTCGAGGGGTGTACAAATTCGATCGGGTCCTCGAGACTGATGATGTTGAGGTTTCGCGTTCCGTTGAGGTGATCGATCATCGCGGCAAGCGTCGTCGACTTACCGGTACCCGTACTACCCGTGACCAGCACCATGCCCTGGTGATAGTCGCAAAAGTTCTTGAGGATCGGCGGCATGTTGAGCTGCTCGAGCGTTGGCACGTCGCCGGGGATATGCCTGAATACGGCGCCGATGCCCGTGGCTTTCCGGAAGACGTTCACGCGGAAGCGACCGCCGTCTTCGCTGACGTACGAGAAGTCGATGTCGAGACCGGCATGCAGGCGGCCCTTCTGTTTGTCGGTCAGGATCTCGAGCACATAGGTTTCGAGTTCGGTGTCCGACAGCTCGCGAAACTTGATCGGCATCAGGTCGCCGTTCATACGCAGCATCGGCGGAACGCCGACCGCGAGGTGAACGTCGGAACAGCCCTGGGCGAGGCCGAGTTTCAGGAATGAATCGATACGTGCCATGAATTGACTTCAGCAGCCTCCAAAATGCTATTCCAACAGACCGCTAGAGTGTAATGGCATCGAGCGCGTCTGTAAGCTCATCCATCGACTGGTAGCGCTTGGTTTTGTCGACGGACATGGCCTTCACGATGAGTTCGGCGAATTCATCGGGGATCTTGGGGTTGATCTCCTGGCAGTGTTTCGCCTTGCCCTGGACATGCTGGTACATCACCGACATGTGGTCACCGCGACTGTATGGCGGCACGCCGGTCGCCATCTCGTACATGATAACGCCCACGCTGTAGATGTCGGCCGTTTCGTCGACCTTCTTGCCGAGAATCTGCTCGGGCGCCATGTACTTCGGCGAGCCGATGACGTAGCCCGTCTTCGTGAGCTGTGTATCGCCGCTCGAGGCCGCCGCCGCGACGCCGAAATCCACGATCTTGAGCAGCCCGTCGTCATTGACCAGCACGTTGGCCGGCTTCAGATCGCGGTGGATTACGCCGGCCTGGTGCGCCACGGCCATGCCGGTTGCCATGTCGCGTGAGTAGCGCAGCACCTTCTCCAGATCCATGGGCTTGTTGTCCGGGATCTCGCCCGACAGCGTGTGCGACGGAAAGTACTCCATCGAGATCGCGTAACAGCCCTGCAGGTTCAGGAAGTCGTAGATTCGGATGACGTTGCGGTGCGTAATCTTGCGCGAGTAACGCAGCTCGTGGACGAAACGCTTCATCATCTCTTCGTCGGACGAGACGTTCGGGTTCAGGAACTTCAGAATGAGCTGCTCGTCGACCACTTCGTCTTCCATGAGCAGCACGGTACCGAAGGCACCTTTACCGATTTTTTCGATGTACCTGTAGCGGCCGTCGATTACATCGCCGGGCTCGAGTTTGGAAATGTCGAGGATGGCCGGTGCGGCAGGGGCAGGTGCGGGCGACTCGGGGGTGGCCGGAACGATCTCGCCATCGCCGTCCGCCTGTGCCACAGCGCTCTGCTCCTTGGCCTGGCTCAGCAGCTTCTCGAGTTCGTCGTTGTCGACCAGCAGCGTGCGGGTATTCTCGGCGATCTTCTCGGCCCGGACATTCTGTTCGACGACGGTTTCGGAGAAACGCGCGTCCAGATCCTTGAGCGCTTTGTCCGCGACATTGATGATCGTCATATCGTCGGACTGCTTGATCTTTTTCAGCAAGTTCCGAATATTCGAGGCGTGCGAGTCATTCGAGAGGTGCGACAGCGCCTTGATCGACTCGATCTGGATCTCGCGCTCCGGCCGTTTGAGCATCGGCAATATCTTGGTGATGTGGTTGGCGTTGCCGAGTTTGCCGAGGGCACGGATCAGAACCGTGTCGGACTTCGGGTTCTGGCCCAGCATCTCCTCGATTTTCGGCAGCGCCTTCCTGCTGCCGATCTTGGCGAGCGCGTCGACGGCACGTTCGCGGACCCACCAGTCCTGGTCGTCGGTCGCACCGATCAACGCTTCTTCGGCGCGATCGCTCTTGGTCGAGTTGAGGATCTCGATGGCGGTACGCCGGATCTCCTCGTCCTCGTTACGAATCAGTTTCACGACGGAATCGACGACGCGCGGGCCGCCGATTTCGGCGAGCGCATCGCCCGCGCGTGAGCGAACCCACCAGTCGTCATCCTTGATGGCCTCGAGGAGGTCCTTCACGGAATTCTCGTCACCGACCTCGTTCAGGACCTCGACGGCGGCGCGGCGCGCGTACTCGGATTCGTCCTTCAGCGCCGGCAACAGGTAGCGGACGGTCTCGGGGTGCTTGACCTTGACCAGGACGTCCACGGCCTTGCTCTGAACGTCGAGGTCCGGGTCCAGCAACGCGGATGCGATCTTTTCGACATCGACCTGGCCCGAGCGTGAGCCGAGTGCCGCAAGCGCCGCACTGCGGACCATCTTGTTCGGGTCCTTGAGCTGCATCTCGAGCGCCTGATTGATGCGAGGATCCTCGAATCTCGCCAGCAGGTTCATCAGGTGCATCTTGATGACCGGGTCCTTGCCGCCCATGCGGGCGATCAGGTCGGGGACCATGTCCGGCTTGATCGTGTCTTCGATGATCTTGAAGATTGCCGCCTTTTCCTTCGGCTCGCAGTCGTAGGCGCGCTGCATCAGCTCGTGGACCGACAGATCCTGTTTGTGGACGCGCAGGACCTCGATCAACGCCGGCTTGGAGACCTCGTCGTCGTCGAAAAAGTCGAGCAGGCTGTTCGGGTTGTAGTCGGTGCTGCTCGACAGGGCCCAGGCCGTCCCCGAAACAACGCGTTCGTTGCCGTCCGCGAGGCCCTCGCGGTACATCTCGAGATTCTTGTCGTTGACCATCGAGCCGAGAATGTCCACGAGCACCATCGTGTGGGTCTTGTCGGAGAGAGCGAGAGCGTCGATGATTTTCGGCACGGCCTTGTTGCCGGCCTTCTTGAGCTTGTCGACCAGTTTCTGCGCGTTTGCCGACTGTGGGTCGGGCTCAGCGATGAGCTGCGACAGGACCTGGTCCGACCGGAACGAGGCAAGGAAATTCACGCACGCTTCCCTGCGACGGTCGAAATCGTCAGTGATGTACTGCTAAACGCCAAACGAATATCCAAACTTGCCCATAGCGACGAGGCGGCATTATGCCACATCGAATACCGCACAATGCCCGCCAGAACTGGCTTTCAGCCGATTTCGGCCAGTACAATGTGCCCCCGATCAGCCGGCTTAACCCGGCCCGGAATACGGAAATTTTACCTAATGCAAGCTCGCGAAGTGTGACGGTGTCAACAGATTCAGATAAAGCCAAGTTCCTAAATTCTATCGAAATATCCCTGGTCGGACGCCCACTCGGAGAAATCGGCCGCGTTCGCGGCGTCGAGACCACCCGAGGCCGGCTCAAAGCCGCGATAGAGCTGGGTTTCCCGTGTAAAAGCGCGCTCGATTCGGTCCACGATGAAATCGTCTCGGCCGTGAGCGAAGCGTTCGGCGCCGACGACGTCGAAATTGCGCTGTCGACGCGTATCCGGCGGCACGGCGTGCAGCGCAATCTCCAGCCGATTCCGGGCGTGAAGAACCTGATCGCGGTAGCGTCGGGCAAGGGCGGCGTCGGCAAGTCCACCGTTGCGGTCAATATCGCCCTCGCGCTGGCGGCCGAAGGTGCTTCCGTCGGCGTCCTGGACGCCGATATCTACGGGCCGAGCCAGCCGCAGATGCTGGGGCTGGTTGGCGAGGTTCCCGAGAGCGAGGACGGCAAGACGATGCTTCCGCTGCGGGCACACGGCTTGCAGATGATGTCGATCGGCGCGCTCGTCGACCCCGACCAGCCGATGGTCTGGCGGGGCCCCATGGTGACATCGGCGCTGAACCAGCTCGCCAACCAGACCAACTGGGACGATCTCGACTACCTTATCGTCGACATGCCGCCGGGCACCGGCGATATCCAGCTGACGCTGGCGCAGAAGATACCGGTGTCAGGATCCGTCATCGTGACGACGCCGCAGACGATCGCCACGCTCGATGCGCGCAAGGGCCTGGCGATGTTTCGCAAGACCCAGATCCCGGTCTTCGGCGTCGTCGAGAACATGGCGACGCATATCTGCTCGAACTGTGGCCACGAAGACACCGTGTTCGGCGAGGGCGGGGCCGACGAGATTGTCGAGGATTTCGGTGTCCGCTTGCTCGGCCGGTTGCCCCTGGACTCGCGGATTCGCGAGCAGACCGATTCCGGCAACCCGACGGTGGTGGCAACGCCCGACTCGGCAATCGCCGCGGCCTACCGGCAGACCGCCTGGAACATCGCGGCCGCGCAGGCGGCCGAGCGCCTGGACCACAGCGCCAAGTTCGGAAACATCGTCGTCGAGGGAGGCCAATGAGTATCAAGTCGGATCGCTGGATTCGCCGCATGGCCGCGGAGCAGCGCATGATCGAGCCGTTCGAGCCGGGCCAGGTCAGGGAAGACGACCACGGGCGCATCGTGAGTTACGGGACGTCGAGCTACGGCTACGATGTGCGCTGCTCGGACGAATTCAAGATCTTCACGAACATCAATTCGGCGATCGTGGACCCGAAGGGTTTCGACGAGACGAGTTTCGTCGACATCAAGAGTGATGTCTGTGTGATTCCGCCGAATTCGTTCGCGCTGGCACGCACGGTCGAGTATTTCCGGATTCCGCGCACCGTGCTGACGATCTGTCTCGGCAAATCGACGTACGCCCGGTGCGGCATCATCGTCAACGTCACACCGCTCGAACCCGAGTGGGAAGGGCACGTTACGCTTGAGTTCTCGAATACGACGCCGCTGCCCGCCAAGATCTACGCCAACGAAGGCGTGGCGCAGATGTTGTTTCTCGAGTCCGACGAGCCGTGCGAAACCTCGTACAGGGACCGCGGCGGCAAGTACCAGGGCCAGACCGGGGTTACGCTGCC
>JANQGP010000150.1 GCA_028277265.1 Woeseiaceae bacterium
GGACCAGCGGTTGCGCGGTGCAAACTCCTCGAGATAGATCGCGGCGGCAACCCCGATCGGGAAGGACAGCATGAGCGTAACGGCGAGCATGTAGACCGAGCCCATGACGGCTCCCCGGATACCTGCAAGCTCGGGCTCGCGCGAATCGCCGTTCGTAAACAGCGCCGTGTTGAACGAGCGCCGGAGTTCGCCGTTTTTTTCGAGGGAGCGAACCCATCCGATCTGGCGGTCCGTGAGCGGCCGCAGCGCTTCATCGACATCCGGATCGATGTTGCCCTTGATCAGCATGTCGACATTCGATGACGCCGGCACCCACAGCGTCTGGACCGTTCCCAGCAGAGACGGATCGGCCGCGAGCAGGTCCCGCAGCTGGAACGAGGCACCGAGGCTGACGATGCGGTTGAGTTCGCGCCGCGCAGGTCTGCCGACCGCGTCGGGAAAGCGCTTCTGCATCGCGTCGCGGACCACACCTTCGAAGTCGGCAAAGGCGAGATCGAGATCGCCGTCCGGCGCCAGTCGCCCGGGATCGAGTTCGAACTCGAACTGGATGTAAGTCTGGCGAAATGCCGAAGCACCCTCGGCGACCAGGCTGACAAAGACCATGGCAAGAAACAAGACACCGATACCGGTCGCCAGCATGCCCGTACCCCGAAACAGGAATTCTCTCCGGCGGCGACGTGCAAGGCTCGCCTCGACCTTCCTGCGCGTCTTCTTCCGTCCCGCCATGCCCTAGCAGCCTGTTGAAAGAGTAATTGGGGACTCAGCGCGCTCAGAGCAAGGCTGCGGCGCGACGCACGCTGCAGCACAGGGCGGGACCCTTTGCAAAGCGGGCAACAAAGCCACAGCCTTGCTCTGGCGCGCCCTATGGGTCAAATGCACAGAACTGCGCCCTGTGTTGCGCCTCTTGTAAAGGTGCCCAACCTGTACGGCGAGACGCGCCTTGATCGCAATTCTGTGCATTTGACTGAGACTCCAAGTACTTTTTCAACAGGCTGCTAGTCGTACTGCTCGCGGAATCGTCTGACAATGTTCAGACCAACGACGTTGAGTATCAGCGTGACGACGAACAGCACGAGACCCAGTGCGAACGCCGCCAGTGTCTTGGCGCTGTCGAACTCCTGGTCACCAACGAGCAGCGTGACGATCTGGACGGTTACCGTGGTCACGGCTTCGAACGGATTCGCGGTCAGGTTGGCTGCCAGTCCCGCCGCCATGACGACGATCATCGTTTCGCCGATGGCGCGCGACACTGCGAGCAACGTGCCGCCCGTAATACCCGGCAACGCCGCGGGCAGGATGACCCGGGTCATGGCTTCGGACCGGGTGGAACCGAGACCGAGCGCGCCGTCACGCATACTCGAGGGCACCGCACTGATCGCGTCATCGGAAAGCGACGACACCAGCGGAATGATCATGATGCCCATCACGAGGCCGGCAGCCAGCGCGCTTTCCGATGCCACTTCCAGGCCGAGGGATTCGCCGGCGCGGCGAACCCAGGGGGCGACCGTCAGCGCGGCGAAGAAACCGTAGACAACCGTCGGAATACCCGCGAGTACTTCCAGCAGCGGCTTGGCAACGGCACGCACCCGTTCGGTCGAGTACTCGGCGAGGTAGATGGCCGTCATGAGACCGACGGGCACGGCAATGATCATCGCGATTGCGGTTATCAGCAGGGTGCCCGCGAATAGCGGCAGCGCGCCGAAGCTGCCCGACGAGCCGACCTGATCGACACGAATCGCCGTCTGCGGACTCCATTCGAGTCCGAACAGGAACTCGGTCAGGGGCACCTCCTGGAAAAACAGTATCGCCTCGAAGACCACCGACAACACGATGCCGATCGTCGCGAAGATCGCGATGCTCGATGCGGCGACGAGGCCCCACCGGATGACGCGTTCGACCCGGTTCCTGGCACGCAGATCAGGATTTATACGGCGCCACGCCAGCGCCGCACCGAAGATGGCGCCGCCTGCCGTCAAAGCGGCGAGCAGCTGATGGCTCTTTGTCTCATACCCGGCGTACAGGAACGCCGCGCTCTGCAACACTTCGTCAATGCGACCGCTGACGATGTCGCCTGTCGTCAGGTTCTTGATGTTGTTTACGAGGAGATTGAGCTCGCCCGTGGGCAGGTCGCGATACGACTCCGGCAGGCTGTTGATGACGAGGTACACGATGATACGCGGCTCGACGAGCAGCCAGGCAAGCACCAGGAACAGCGCGGGCAGCACGCACCAGATCGCGGTGTAGTAGCCGTAGTAGCCGGGAAGCGAATGCAGCGCAACGCTTTGGCGGGGGCCACCGACCTGTGCCAGCGCCCGGTAGCGGCCCAGATAGAATGCCGCTACCGCCAGGACGGCGAGAAGAAGCAGCAGCGTCGTGTAATCCATAAGTGTCTGTCCAGGTTCGAAAAAACGGCATGCTGCCCGAGCTCGCCGTCATCGCGCGCTCGGGTATGTTACTGCCGCGCCAGCGCCAACGGCGTCAGATCGCGGACGGCGCCGGCCACGGCGATCCGTTCGCCCTTGGGCATCGGAATCAGGCCACGCTCCGACAGATAGCCCTCCTCGCCCCAGGCGCGTTCGCTCGTGAACTCCCGCAAATAGCCCCGCAGACCGGGAATCACGTCGACGTGAGCCTTTTTTACGTAGAAGTAGAGGGGTCTGGACACGGGGTAGGTGCCGTCTTCGATGGCCTCGAAAGTTGCCGCGACTCCGTCGATCCTCGCTACTTTGACCTTCTCCATGTTCTGGTCAAGGAAGTTGAACCCGAAGATCCCGAATGCCCGCGGATTGGCATCGAGTTTTTGCACGATCAGGTTGTCGTTCTCGCCAGCTTCGACGAACACGCCATCTTCGCGAATCGTGTGGCACAGCGCCTGGTAACGGCCGCGATCGGTCTCGCGCAATGCCGCGATCCAGGTGACCGTGTTGCAGCCACCTTCCATGGCCGTTTCCACGAACACGTCGCGGGTGCCCGAAGTCGGCGGCGGACCGAGTACTTCGATGCGTACGTCCGGCAGGTCCGGATTCACGTCCGACCAGCTGCGATGCGGATTCGGCACGAGTTGGCCCGGCCGATCGCCCGGCAGGTGCTTCGCCAGGGCGAGGTAGAGATCGCGCCGCGTCAGAACGATAGGCGCGGCATGCACGGAATTCGCGATGACGATTCCGTCATACCCGATCTTGACTTCGATGATCTCCGCGACACCGTTTCTCTGGCAGGCAGCGAATTCGGACGGTTTGATCTGTCGGGATGCATTGGTGACGTCCGGATGATCGACGCCGATGCCGTCACAGAACAGTTTCAGGCCGCCGCCCGATCCGGTCGATTCGATCTTGGGCGTGCGGTACGGGGAGTTTCGCCCGAAGCGCTCGGCAACGACGGTTGCGAACGGATACACTGTCGACGAGCCGACGACATATACATAGTCGCGACTTGCCTGGGCAAACGCGAGTGAACAAAGGAAAAGGCCGGTGACCGCGCCGGTCACCGGCTGGAAAAATCTTCTGGAAACGCCCATTTCGGCCGACTGGAGCTGGATTTACACTGTGCAGAGCTTATGCCCCCAACGTTACGAAATTGTTGCAGACCCGACGCATGAACCACGCATCAACCGATCCGACCATTGAGCTCCTTTGCGAGCTCGTCCGTCGCCGCTCCGTCACACCCGATGATGCGGGCTGTCAGGCACTGATAGCCGGGCGCCTCGAGCCGCTCGGATTCACCTGCGAAACGATGCAGTTCAACGACGTGACCAACCTCTGGGCACGCCGCGGCACAAAAGGGCCCGTGCTTTGCTTCGCCGGGCACACCGACGTCGTGCCGCCGGGCAACGAAGAGGAATGGCGTAGCGACCCGTTCGAGCCGACCGTCGACGGCGAGCTGATGTACGGGCGCGGGACGGCCGACATGAAGAGCGGGCTTGCCGCAATGATCGTGGCGCTGGAGCGTTTCCTCGACGCGCATCCCGATCACCCGGGGAGCCTGGCTCTGCTGATTACGAGCGATGAAGAAGGGCGAGCGCGTGACGGCACGTTGAAGGTGATCGAGGCGCTGCAGGCACGCGACGAGCACATCGACTGGTGCGTGCTCGGCGAACCGTCGAGCCAGGTCGAACTCGGCGACATCGTCCGTATCGGTCGCCGTGGTTCCCTGAGTGGCATGGTGAACGTCCGGGGCATTCAGGGACACGTCGCCTATCCGCACCTCGCGGACAATCCGATTCGTCGCTTCGCGCCCGTACTTGCCGAGCTGCATCGTATCGCCTGGGATGAAGGGAACGAGTTCTTCCCGCCGACGTCGTTCCAGGTCGTCGACGTGCGCGCAGGTGTCGGTGCGCC
>JANQGP010000211.1 GCA_028277265.1 Woeseiaceae bacterium
TGCCGGCAGCGGGGACTCGACGGCAGCCACGGCGTCGTCATCCCGAAGGATAACGTCAAGCATCTGATGCTCAGGGAAGACGTCGTCGATGCCGTGCGCGACAATGAGTTTGCCGTCTATGCCGTCGAACACATCGATCAGGCCGTCGAGATCCTGACCGGTCGTCCGGCCGGCAATCGCAGCGCCGACGGCCGGTTCCCTGACGGTACCGTCAACCGCAAGGTCGAGGACCGGCTGCTGCGCTACGCCGGGCAGCGCCGGAAGTTTGCGGGAGGCAAGAGCAAGGATGAGTGAGGGCCGCGATCTTCTGCGGGTCCTGCTCGCCGTTACCGAGACGAGCCCGGTCGAGCGCCTCTGGCAATCGCTCGTCGACCAGGTTGCCGATGCACGGGCCGAGGTCGTGACAATTATCGTCAGCGACGATTCATGGCGCCGCGCCGCCAGCCTGCCGTTCACGCGCGAGTTCTCACGTATCAGCGGCATGCCGGCGGCATTCAACCATCACCGTGCCGAACAGGTTCGGGCCGATGCGGCGGGCCGTGCTCGTCAGCGGCTCGAACATCTCGCCGAGGATTCACAGGTCGAGATCCGGTTCGAGATCCTGTCGGAGGAGGAAGACGCGCGCGTCGGGACGGTGGTCAAGGTCGAACGTGACATCCTGATCGCCCCGTCAGCCCTGGAGGGCAAGCCGTTGTTCGCCCGGCTTGCGCGCCGGCATCGCAAGGTGGTACTCGTCGAAGTCGACAATGATTGACCGGGACAAAATCATACGCGAGATTCGGGAATCCCGTTCGTACGGTGCAACGCAGCGTACCGAGATCGACGGTACTCCGGTATTCCTCAAGACGGGTCCGTCGGCGTCGTATGACATGCTCGCTGCCGAGGCCGAAGGTCTGAGCGACCTGGCTTCGGCGGGTGCGGTCCGGGTTCCACAGGTGTTTGGCTGCGGCAAGGACGACGGCATCGCATTTCTCGCGACGGAGTGGCTCGATCTAGGGCGCTCGACACGCGATGCCGAAAAGCAGCTCGGGACGCAGCTCGCCGCACAGCATCGCACGACCGCGGACCGGTACGGGTGGCACCGCGACAATACGTGCGGACCGACACCGCAACCCAACCCGTGGGTTGAAGATTGGGTCGCGTTTTTCCGTGAACACCGGCTGGCCTATCAGCTCGAGCTGGCCGCGCGCAACGGATTCGGCGGGACGCTCCAGACGAACGGAGCCCGGCTGCTCGCGCGACTCGATCGATTCTTTGAAGGCTATACGCCCGAGGCCTCGCTATTGCACGGGGACCTCTGGGGCGGCAATTGGGGCTGCTGCGACGGCGAACCCGTGATCTTCGACCCGGCCGTCTATTACGGCGATCGCGAAACCGACATCGCAATGACACGACTGTTCGGTGGATTCGGTCGTGCGTTCTACGCGGCGTACGAAGATGCATGGCCGCTCGCGTCCGGGTCTCGCGAGCGTTGCGAGCTTTACCAGCTATACCATGTCCTCAATCATCTGAACCTGTTCGGCAGCGGCTACCTCGGGCAGGCGCAGCGACTGATCGACAACCTTTCGTAGAGGCAACAGATGAACACTCGATCTCCGGTAGCGCTGGTTACTGCCGCTTTTCTCATAGCGTGCTCAGTCGCTGCACCGGAACCTGAAATCGGCCAGACCGAACAGGGCGCGGTACTTCTCGCGCCGTTCAAGGCCAACCTGAAAGACAAACTCGTCACGAGCATGCAGTCGGGCGTAGATGAGGCCATTGCCGTATGCAACACGGCGGCGCCGGCGATCGCCGAGTCGCTATCGGTCGATGGCGTCGTCATGGGGCGCAGCAGTCACAAGCTGCGCAGCCCGGTAAACGCGGCACCGGACTGGGTTGAGCCTGCGATCGAAGGGTATCTCGCGGGTAAGTCAGAACCCGTCGCTGTCGAGCTCGATGATGGCCGACGTGGCTACGTCGAGCCGATCATGATGCAGCCCCTGTGCCTGACCTGCCACGGGCAGGAGTTGCAGCCCGACGTCGCACAGAAACTCGCGGAGCTGTACCCGGAGGACCAGGCAACCGGATTCGCCGATGGCGAATTTCGCGGCGTGTTCTGGGTCGAGTACTAGCTAACCCGGGAATTCGCTCGGGTCGCCGTCCTCGTCGACCTCGTAAGCCTCGCCGAGGAAGTCTTCGTCGAAGGCGTACAGTACGGTGCCTTCGGGAGCCGTGATGGCCACGAACGCGCCTTCGAACCCCGGGAACTTCTCATGGGGAATGCCGCGTTGCTCGAGCAGACTCATCAACGTTCCGCGGTCGTGGGAGCGGAAACACAGCGACGGCATCTCGAGTGCAATGCTTTCGGACAGCCCGAGCGCAGCCCCTGTCACGTCGAAGCGCATGTGCATCGTCGGTTCTTCGCGCATCTCGAGCAGCGTCGGCGCGATCGGCGCCCAGAAGCGCGCTGCGCGGACCGTGTCGCGCACGGGCAGCGTCAGTTCGAACCAGGTGCCGCAGAGCGAGTCGTTTTCGGCCTCCTCGCTCATGTGGAACGTGCGCGCCTCGACCATCATCACCGTGTGGCCGTCGCGATCCCGGAATGCGAGTTCGTTGAAGACATCTTCGTCGAGGCGCAGGCGTGTGAAATCGTAGCCGTGATCCGCCATCGACCGGGCATGCTTCGCGAGGTCGGGCTGCACGAACGTGACGGACGGAGAGTCGAACTCGGCATCGTGCAGCCCGATATTCAGCTCCCCGTCGCTGACGACGGCGTACTTGTGCGTGTACACGTCGCTGGTCTCGAGTTCGGTGAATCCGAGCGTCTTGTAAAAGAGCAGAGACTCGAGCACGTCGTCGCAGCGGACGCCGAGTTCGAGGAAGCGTCCGATCGTACTCATTGCTTCGCACCCAGTGCTTTGGCACGCTCGGCCGACGCCGGATCGCCGTCCGCCGTCTCCGGCCAGCCCGCCGCGTGCCGCTCGATCAACCCCAGCATGCAATCGACGTGGTCGTCGCGCGAATTCAGGGCAGGGATGTAGTGAAGCGTCTCGCCGCCCGCCTCCTCGAACGCCTCGGCATTCTGCATCGCGATTTCTTCGAGCGTTTCGAGGCAGTCGGTCGAGAAGCCCGGGCAGGCCACGTCGAGCCGGTCGAGCCCGTTCCTCGCAAGCCTGATGACCGTCTTGTCGGTGTACGGACGCAGCCATTCCTCGCGGCCGACGCGGGACTGAAACGAAATCGTCCACTCGTCGCGGCCGAGCTCCAGCGCTTCCGCCACCAGGCGGGCCGTCTTGTGGCACTGGCAGTGGTAAGGATCGCCGCGCTCGAGCGTGTAGCGCGGAACGCCATGAAACGAGAACATCAGGTGCGTGCCGCGGCCCTCCGACCTCCAGTACTCGCGGATGCTCGCGGCGAGTGCGGCGATGTAATTCGGGTCGTCGTGGTACTGATTGATGAAACGCAGTTCGGGCAGCCAGCGCATGCCCTGCAGCTGACGCGTGACGAGATCGAATACGGCTGCTGTCGTCGTCGCGGAGTACTGAGGGTAGAGCGGCAGCACGAGCAGGCGCGTGACGCCGGCCGCACGCAGCTTCTCGACGCTCGACGCGATCGACGGTTTACCGTAGGACATCGCGAGTTCGACGCGAAAAACGCCGGGCGCGCGTTGCTCCAGTCGCCCGGCGACCGCACTCGCGAGGGACCGTGAGTGAATCATCAGCGGCGAGCCCTCGTCGGTCCAGATCTCCCGATATGCCGCGGCGGACCGTCTCGGGCGAATACGCAGGATGATGCCGTTGAGAATCAGCCACCAGAGCAGACGCGGATACTCGACGACGCGTGAATCGGAAAGAAACTCCCTTAGGAATCGCCGAACGGCCGGGGTCGTCGGTGCGTCCGGCGTTCCCAGATTGACGAGGAGGATTCCCGTTCGTTCAGGCGAGCCGTGCGCGTAGCCTGTCGTTCGCTGGTATGTCGGCATTGTCCCGGCATGCGGTTACATCGCGCCCAACACTACTGCAAAGCCAGTTCCGGTGCCAGCCGGAACGACTATAATTGCTTGTCTTGATTACATTTTGTTACGGAATAGACTATGGACCGAACGACCCTGATTCGCGATGTCGCGATGCTCCAGGCCAAGCTCATCGTCGACGGTTTCCGCGATCTCGTGCTGGTACCGGTATCGCTGGTCGCCGGTTTCATCAGCCTGATGTCGGGTAAGGGCAGCGAGCCCGGTCCGCACTTCTATCGCCTGCTCGTTGTCGGCAAGCAGAGCGAGCAATGGATAAACCTGTTCGGCGCGCTGAAGAACGCCCCGGCGGACATGGAGGTCGTGGACCCGTTCCCGGACGCAGACATGGACGACATCGTCAGCCGCATCGAGTCGTTCGTCAGCGACGAAGAGAGGCGCGGCGGCATGACGGCGCAGGCCCGCGAGCGCCTCGAGCGGGTCCTAAGCCGCCTCCAGAATCGCCGACACACCCATACCGCCGGCCGTACAGACGGAGATCAGTCCGCGCCCTGAGCCTTTCTCGCCGAGCATCTTCGCCAGCGCCGCAATGATGCGAGCTCCGGTTGCCGCGAACGGGTGACCCATCGCGATGCTGCCGCCTTTTGTGTTCAGGCGCGCCAGGTCGATCGGTCCCATCGGCTCGTTGCGGCCGAGGCGGTCGCGGCAAAACTTCTCGGACTGCCAGGCCTTGAGCGTCGCGATCGTCTGCGCCGCAAAGGCCTCGTGAATCTCGTAGAAGTCGAAGTCCTGCAGCGTCAGGTTGGCTTCCTTGAGCATGTCGGACACCGCGTAGGCAGGTGCCATCAGGAGCCCTTCCTCTTCCATGAAGTTGACGGCAGCCGACTTGAAGAAGGTCAGGTAAGCGAGGACCGGCACGTTTTTCTTGCGCGCCCAGTCTTCGGAGGCGAGCAGCACGGCCGCGGCGCCGTCGGTCAGCGGCGTGCTGTTGCCGGCGGTCATGGTGCCTTCACCGCTGCGATCGAATACCGGTTTCAGGGAGGAGAGTTTCTCGAACGTCGTGTCGCGGCGGATGTTGTTGTCTTCCTCGACGTCCATGAACGGCGTTACGAGATCCTCGTACCAGCCTTCGTCGTAGGCGGCCGCCGCTTTCATGTGGCTGGCGAGGGCAAGCTGATCCTGGTGTTCGCGTTGTACGTCCCACTCCTTCGCCGTGATCTCGGTACTCTCGCCCATCGACAATCCGGTGCGCGGCTCGGTGACGCCCGGAAGCTCGGGCTTCAGGAACGACGGACGGAAGCGCAACAGCGGTTTGATGCGGTCGCCGAAAGAACGCGCGGCGTGCATGTCCAGCAGCATGCGGCGGTACGGATCGGGATAGACGATCGGCGCGTCGCTGACCGTATCGGTCCCGCCCGCGATGCCGGCCTCGATCTGGCCCAGCGCGATCTTGTTCGCGATCACCGCGGCCGCTTCGATACTCGTTCCGCAGGCACGCTGCAGGTCGAAAGCCGGTGTGCGGACGTTCAGGCCGGAATCGATGACGCTCTCTCGCGCGAGGTTCCAGTCCCGTGAGTGCTTTATCACGGCGCCGAGAACGACGTCACCGAGAACCTGCCCCTTGAGATCGAACTTGGAAACCACGCCCTGCAGCGCGGCGGTCATCATTTCCTGGTTCGATACGCCCCGGTAAACCGAATGCGAGCGGCAAAAAGGGATTCGCGAGCCACCGCAAACGGCAACCCGAATCGACCTTCCATCGTGCAACATACTCTGGCCTCCGTTCTTGTGTTCGTTGCGTACGCGACGCAACTTTACACCATTCGGATAAGCGACCGTAGGTTAAACTGCCGCGATGACCGCGGCGCGTAGCAACGAAATCCGGACACAAGCCGTGGCGATCATCCGGCTTGCCGGACCCTTAGTCGTCAACAATCTCGCCGTGGCGGGAATGGCCTTTGCCGATGCAGTCATGGCGGGCCGGCTCGGCGCCGAATCGCTCGCCGCGGTCGCCGTTGGCAACAGCACGTGGTTCCTCGCCTTTACGCTCGGGCTCGGCATCCTGATGGCCATTTCGCCAATCTCCGCCCAGCTCTGGGGGGCGGGGCGCAGGAAGAAGATCGGGCGCTACACGCGTCAGGGTATCTATCTTGCCCTGCTCATGGGCGTGCCCCTGATCTTCGCCGGCCAGCACCTGGTCGAGCCGTTCCACGTCGGCATCGGGATCGACGAGGGTTTCCGCGACCTCGCGGTCGGCTACACCAAGGCGATTCTGTTCGGCGCGCCGGGGATCTTCGTCTTCCTGGCGTTGCGCTTCACGACCGAAGGCATCGGACATACGCGACCGATCATGTACACGTCGATCTTTGCGCTGGCGAGCAACGTATTCCTGAACTACGTTCTGATGTTCGGCAAGTTCGGCGCCCCCGCGCTCGGCGCCGTCGGTTGCGGCTGGGCAAGTGCCATCTCGATGTGGCTCGTCATGTTCTCGCTGCTCGCTTACGTGCTGATCAGCCCCCGGTATCGCGAACTGAAGATCTTCGCGCGCTTCGCGCCGCCGCGCCTCTACGTGCTGCGCGAAGTCATTGTCCTCGGTTTCCCGATCGCGATAACGATTACCGCCGAAGCCGGCCTTTTCGCCGCGGTATCGATACTGGTCGGCACACTCGGTGCCGCGATTACGGCCGCGCATCAGATCGCGATCAACTTCGCGACGACGTTTTTCATGGTGCCGCTCGCGTTGAGTTCGGCGACGACGGTCCACGTCGGCCAGCTGGTGGGCGCAAACGAGCCCGAGCGCGCACGCTTCGCCGGCGCCGTCGGCATCGGACTGTGCGGCGTGTTCATGACGTTCTCGGCCATCCTGCTGCTCGTATTCCGGGACGGAGTCGTGGGCCTGTACACGGATGACGTGGCCGTACAGACGATCGCACTGAGCCTGCTTCTGATCGTCGCCGTCTTCCAGGTCGCGGACGGCGTCCAGATCGGGGCGGCCGGCGCGTTGCGCGCCTACAAGGACACGCGCGTCCCGATGGCAATCAACATCTTTTCGTACTGGATCGTCGCCTTTCCGCTGGCCTATTTCGCAGCGCTCGTCTGGAAGTCGCCGCCGGCGACGATCTGGCTGGCATTCGTCGTCGGCCTGACGCTGGCGGCGGCGCTGCTGAGCTGGCGCTACTACCGGATCTCGAAGCCTCAGCCCTGACCGAAGTCCGGGCTGTCACCCGCGAGATACTCGTCTTCCTCCGGCGTGTTCTCACGTCCGAGCAGCTTGTTGCGATGTGGAAAACGGCCGAACTGGTCGATGACGTCCTTGTGCAGCTCCGCGAACTGCGCGCACACCAGGAAAGTCTCCTGGTACGTCGGCGATACGGATTCGGCGAGGCGATAGTAGAGCTCGACCGCTTTCGCCTGCACCTTGGCGGATTCGGCGTGTTGCAGCGGCATGTAGAAGAAGACCTTCTGAATCGGCGTGAGGCCCTTGTCCTTTTTCTCCATCGCGCCTTCGACGCACAGCTTGAGGGCCAGCTTGTCCTTGGAAAACGCGTCCGACGTGTTGCGGAATACGTTGCGGCGAAACTGGTCGATCAGCAGGATCAACGCAAGACGCCCGCGCGGGTCCGCCGCCCAGTGATCGAGTTTGCCTTCGCTCGCGAGCTCGATGTCTCCCGAGAATGTCTCCTTGATTTCGGCGTCGAACACGGGATCCTCGCCGAACCAGATGTCCATGCGGCGGTCGATCTGCGGGGCCGTCAACTCCTGTTCCTTGAACCAGAACGCGAGGATCGCGTCGATGCGGGCGACATCCACGTCGGTGATCGTGGCGTCCATGCTTTCGCTGAGAAGTTTGACGGACATAAGTGAGAACCCTGTCACAAATTGGGCGGATCCGACCATTTGGGGCCGTGGTTGCCAGTAAACTCTAGCAGATGATGAGCGCCGCAAACCGAGCACTGTGTCTCGCCGTGGCAGCCTCCGCGTTTCTGGCTGGCTGCGGCGATCCGCCCTCCGAACCCGAGGCCGAGTTGCGGGCCTGGGTCGATGCGGGCATCGCATTCGTCGAAGCCGAGCAACGGCGCGCCGTTGTCGGCATGGTGTCCGAAGCCTATGCCGATGGCCGTGGCAACGAGCGCAGTGACCTCGACAAGCTGATGCGCGTCTATTTTCACAGGACGAACAACATCAAGCTTCTGCCGAAGATCGAGGAGATTACGATCTACGGGGACACGGCGGCACAGCTCGTGTTGACGGTCGGCATGGCCGGGACCAGCGATGGGGTTCTCGGCTTCAGCGCCGACGCCTATCGGTTCGAACTCGAAGTCGAGAAAGACGGCACCGAATGGCGCCTGGTCTCGGCGCGCTGGGGGGAGATTGGTGGTGAACTCAGGTAGACGGCATCTCGCAATCGTTCTCGTGCTTCTGACCGGGCTCGGCGCCTGCGCGTCGATTCCCGAGAACCTCGTCACGAAGCCCGACGTGCAGCTGCGCGACGTGCAGGTGCTGGGCCTCGGCTTCAAGAACCAGACGTTCCTGCTGTCTTTCGATATCCACAACCCGAACCCGTACCCGCTGCCCGTCAACCACATCAGCTACGGGGTCCGGCTCGACGGCCAGCGTTTTGCGAGCGGCCAGACCGAGAGTGACATTTCCGTCCCGGCCGGCGGCGATGCCGAATTCGCGATCAGCGTCGAACTCGACTTGCTGACGACCGCGCCGCGACTTTTGTCCATTGTCCGCGAGGGCGTACGTCGCGATATTCCGTACGAGCTCGACGGTGAGCTCGGCATCGCTATTCCGATGACGCCACCCCTTTCCTATCGCAGTGACGGGTCGATCCGTCTCCACTCCGGTGGTTTCTAGCGCAACCGATGCGAGCCCCCGCGAGCTGATCTATACTGATTGACTCGCGGCGCGCTGCGCCATCTCTAAACAACTGATTTCGGGGACGTTTTCACGCGGACTCCGCGGCTCGCATGACTGAGGTGACCGCCAAAAACCTGCTGGACCCGGCGCTGCATCGAGACAGTTGCGGCTTCGGGCTGATCGCCAATCTCGACGACCTGCCGAGTCACTGGGTCGTCAGTACGGCGATCGAGGCGCTCGGGCGCCTGACGCATCGTGGCGCCGTCGCCGCGGACGGCAAGACGGGCGACGGGTGCGGGCTGTTGATCAAGTTTCCAGAGACCTTCCTGCGCGCCATCGGAGACGACCTCGGCTTCTCGCTGAGCAAGCGATTTGCGGCGGGCACCGTGTTCCTCGGCACCGACGTGAACGACGCGCGTGCCGCGCGCGACACGATCAACCGGGCGATCGCCGACATGGAACTCGAGCTCGTCGGCTGGCGCGAGGTGCCCATCGATCCGTCCGTTTGCGGCGAGCAGGCCCTCGCGACCCTGCCACGTATCGAGCAGGTCTTCGTCAATGCGCCGGACGGCATGCATCGCGGCGCCTTCAACCGCAAGCTGTTTCTCGCGAGACGTCGCGCCGAGAAACAGCTCGGCGAAGGCGAAACCTACGTCGCCAGCCTGTCGTCGGTGACGATCAGCTACAAGGGTATGATCATGCCCGCGGCACTGCCGCAGTTCTTCCCGGACCTGCGCGACGAGCGCATGGAATCGTCAGTCTGCGTGTTCCACCAGCGCTTCTCGACCAACACGCTGCCCGAATGGCGTCTCGCGCAGCCGTTCCGCTTCCTGGCGCACAACGGCGAAATCAATACGATCCGCGGCAACCGCAACTGGGCGATTGCACGCGCGAAGAACTTCATGTCGAACGAGCTCGACGACATATCGGATCTCGAGCCGATCATCTCGATGACGGGTTCCGACTCCTCGAGTCTCGATAACATGCTCGAGGTCCTGCGCGCGGGCGGCATGGACATCCTCCAGGCGATGCGCATCATGATTCCGCCGGCCTGGCAGACGGTCGACAACATCGACCCCGACATCCGCGCGTTCTACGAGTTCTACGATTGCCAGATGGAGCCCTGGGACGGCCCGGCGGGCATCGTGCTCACCGACGGCCGCTATGCTGCATGTTGTCTCGATCGGAACGGCCTGCGCCCCGCACGCTATGTGATTACGAATGACCGTCACATCACGATCGCCTCAGAGGTCGGTGTTTACGAGTACGACGAGAAAGACGTCGTTGAGAAAGGGCGTCTCGGGCCGGGCGAGATGCTCGCCATCGACCTCGTCAACGGTACCGTGCTCGACACCGACGACATTCATGACATCCTCAAAACGCGTGCGCCGTACAAGAAGTGGCTGAAGCAGGGTGTTCGTTACCTGGACTCGCTGCTGGTCGACCCGCGCATGGCCGCCGAACCGTTCGATGCCGACACACTCGCGATCTACCAGAAGATGTTCAACCTGTCCCGTGAAGAGCTCAACGAGGTCATCGCGGTGCTCGCCAAGGCCGAGATGGAGGCGGTCGGATCGATGGGTGACGACACGCCGATGGCCGTGTTGTCGAAGCGCGTCCGCTCGCCGTTCGATTACTTCCGGCAGCAGTTCGCCCAGGTGACGAACCCGCCGATCGATCCGCTGCGCGAGCGCATCGTTATGTCGCTGCAGACCAATGTCGGCGGCGAATCGAGCCTCTTCGACATCGGCCCGAAGCACGCCGAGCAGATCATCCTGAATTCTCCGGTGCTGTCGCAGGCGAAGCTCCGCCAGCTGCTCGGCCCCGACATGTTCGAGGACAGCCACGTGTTCATCGACCTCAACGTCGACGACACGATGAACCTGACCGAGGCGCTCGACACGATCTGTGAACAGGCCGAACAGGGCGTACGCGACGGCAACCTGATCGTCATGCTCTCGGACCGTTACCTGAAGCCCGGACACCTGCCCGTCCATGCGCTGCTCGTCACCGGCGCCGTGCACCACCACCTCGTGCAGACGGGGCTGCGCTGCGACTGCAACATCATCGTCGAAACCGGCGTCGCGCGCGATGCGCACCAGATCGCCTGCCTGATCGGTTATGGCGCCACGATGGTTTATCCGTATCTCGTCTACCAGTCGCTGCACGACATCGCGACGCGCGGGAACATCGATCGCCAGCAGCAACTCGGCCGCAGCTATCGCCGCGGTATCCGCAAGGGGCTGTTCAAGATCATGTCGAAGATGGGTATCTCGGCGATCTCGAGCTATCGCGGCGCGCAGCTCTTCGAGATCGTCGGGCTCAGCGACGAGGTCGTCGAGCGTTGCTTCCGCGGCACGACGTCCCGTATCCAGGGCACGAACTTCGATGACCTGTGGCACGACCAGAAGCAGCTCGCGGCTGCCGCCTGGGAGCCGCGCGAGTTGATCGACCAGGGCGGCCTTTACAAGTACGTGCACGGCGGCGAGTACCATTGCTTCAACCCCGACGTCATCGCCACCCTGCAGTCGGCTGTCCGGACCGGCGAATACGAGCGCTACGAGGCGTACGCGAAACTCGTCAACGAGCGTCCCGTCGCGACGCTTCGCGACCTGATGGATATCAAGCCCGCGGGCGACCCGATCCCGCTCGACGAGGTGGAGTCGGTCGAGGAGATCCTGCCGCGCTTCGACAGCGCCGGCATGTCGCTCGGCGCGTTATCCCCAGAGGCGCACGAGTCGCTCGCAATTGCAATGAACCGCATCGGCGCGCGTTCGAACTCGGGTGAAGGCGGCGAGGACCCGTCGCGCTACGGCAACGAGCGCATGTCGAAGATCAAGCAGGTCGCATCGGGTCGTTTCGGCGTCACGGCCGAGTACCTCGTAAACGCCGAGGTCATTCAGATCAAGATTGCGCAGGGCGCCAAGCCCGGCGAGGGCGGGCAGCTGCCGGGCCACAAGGTCAACGAGATGATCGCGAAACTGCGTTACGCGAAGCCCGGTGTCGGCCTGATCTCGCCTCCGCCGCACCACGACATCTACTCGATCGAGGATCTTGCGCAGCTCATCTTCGATCTCAAGCAGGTCAACCCGGAGGCGCTGGTCTCCGTGAAGCTCGTCGCCGAGCCCGGTGTGGGCACGATCGCGGCCGGCGTCGTCAAGGCCTACGCGGACCTGATCACGATTTCCGGATACGACGGCGGCACCGGGGCAAGCCCGCTGAGCTCGGTCAAGTACGCGGGCAGCCCGTGGGAGCTCGGCCTGTCCGAAACACACCAGGTGCTGCGCTCGCAGGACATGCGCCACCAGGTGCGTCTGCAGACGGACGGCGGGCTCAAGACCGGCCTCGATGTCGTCAAGGCTGCGCTGCTCGGTGCCGAGAGTTTCGGCTTCGGCACGGGCCCGATGGTGGCGCTCGGCTGCAAATACCTGCGCATCTGCCACCTGAACAATTGCGCGACGGGCGTTGCGACGCAGAACAACGTGCTGCGCAGCGAATACTTCATCGGACTGCCGGAAATGGTCATCAATTTCTTCCGTTTCATCGCCGAAGAGGTGCGCCGAATCATGGCCGAACTCGGCATCGCGAGGTTCGAGCACCTGATCGGCCGTACCGACCTTATCGAGCTGCAGGACGGCGAGACGCCGCGCCAGGCCCGCCTCGATCTTTCACCGATCATCTCGACTGACGGACTCGCCAAAGACGCGCCGCAGTTCTGCACCGATCCGAAGAATGACCCGTTCGACAAGGGAGAGCTCGCCGAGGCCATGGTCGAGGCTTGCCTGCCGGCCATCGGGAAAAAGACCGGCGGGCGATTCGGTTTCGAAGTGCAGAATTTCAACCGCTCGATCGGCGCGCGGCTCGCCGGCGAGATAGCGAGGCGTCACGGCAACGAGGGGATGCGCGATGCACCGCTCGACATCATGCTCCGCGGTACGGCCGGGCAGAGTTTCGGCGCGTGGAATATCTCCGGCCTCAACATGACGCTCGAAGGCGATGCGAACGACTACGTCGGTAAAGGCATGGCGGGTGGACGTATCGTCATTCGGCCGCCGCGGGACGCCGGGTATGTCGCGCGCGAGACGGCGATCGTCGGCAACACCTGTCTCTACGGTGCGACGGGCGGCGAGATTTATGCGGCGGGCCGGGCGGGCGAGCGATTCGCCGTTCGCAATTCGGGAGCATCCGCGGTCATCGAAGGCGCGGGCGATCACTGTTGCGAATACATGACCGACGGCGTCGTCGTCGCGCTGGGCCAGACCGGCGTGAACTTCGGCGCCGGCATGACGGGCGGTTTCGCCTACGTGCTCGATATCGAGCGCGAGTTCGTCGATCGCTACAACCACGAACTCATCGACATTCACCGCATTTCGTCCGAGAATCTCGAGGCGCACCTGCACCACCTGCGCAATCTGCTGCGCGCGCACGTCGAGCACACGGGAAGCGTCTGGGGCGAGGCGATTCTCGATGACTACCGCTCGTACCTGCCGAAATTCTGGCTCGTCAAGCCGAAAGCGGCGGCGCTCGGTACGTTGATCGAGTCACTGAGGCAGGCAGCGTAATGTCGAAGCATCCATTGCAGTTCCTCGAGGTGCCGCGCAAGGATCCCGAGAAGGAAGACGTCGAAGACCGGATCACCCACTACGGTGAGATCTACGGTTCCTACGACGGCGCCAGCGCCGCGGCGCAGGCCGGCCGTTGCCTCGACTGCGGCAATCCGTACTGCGAGTGGCAATGTCCGGTTCACAACTACATCCCCAACTGGCTGAAGCTGATCGAGGAAGGCAAGCTGTTCGAGGCGGCCGAGCTGTCGCATCAAACCAATTCATTGCCCGAGATCTGCGGTCGGGTCTGCCCGCAGGATCGCCTGTGCGAAGGCGCATGCACGCTCGAAGATGCCAACGGCGCAGTCACGATCGGCAGCATCGAGAAGTACATTACCGACGAAGCCGTCGCCCAGGGCTGGCGACCCGACATGTCGAACGTCATCGATACGGGCAAGCGCGTGGGCATCGTCGGTGCCGGTCCCGCGGGCCTTGGCGCGGCGGATGTGCTTGCGCGTTACGGCATTCGTTCGATCGTCTACGATGCGTATCCCGAGATCGGCGGCCTGCTCACTTACGGTATCCCGCCGTTCAAGCTCGAAAAACGCGTCGTCAGGCGCCGTCGGGGATTGCTCGAGGGCATGGGCGTACAGTTCGTTCTCAACACGCGCATCGGCGTCGACAAGCCGTTCGAAGAGCTCGTCGACGAGTATGACGCGGTATTCCTGGGTATGGGCACGTACGAGTACGTCAAAGGAGGCTTCCCGGGCGAAGACCTGCCGGGGGTCGTCGAAGCGCTGCCCTATCTCGTCGGCAACGCCTACCGCGAGCTCGGTCATGACGAGGCCGATGCGCCGTACATCGATCTCGAGGACAAGCGCGTCGTCGTCCTCGGCGGCGGCGATACGGGCATGGACTGCAATCGGACGGCGATCCGCCAGGGCGCCGCGAGTGTGACCTGCGCGTACCGGCGCGACGAAGAAAACATGCCCGGATCACGACGTGAGGTTGCGAACAGCAGGGAAGAAGGCGTTACGTTTCTCTTTAACCGGCAGCCCGTCGAGATACTCGGCGAGGACCACGTCAGCGGTGTGAAAGTCATCGAGACGAAGATGGGCGCCGCCGGGGCCGACGGTCGTCGCCGTCCCGAGCCGATCGAAGGCACTGAAACCGTGCTTCCCGCCGATGCCGTTGTCATCGCGTTCGGTTTTCGCCCCGATCCGCCGGAGTGGTTCAGCGATTTCGAGATCGACACGCTCGACAGCGGCCGCGTGCTCGTCAAGTCGATGGGCGCGATTCCCTACCAGACCAGCAACCCGAAAATCTTCGCCGGCGGCGACATGGTGCGCGGCTCCGATCTCGTCGTGACCGCCGTTCACGAGGGCCGTGAGGCGGCAAAGGGTATCGCCAGGTTCCTCGGGGTCTAGTCCGCGAAGTTCAACTTCGCCCTCGTAATGTGAAATGGCAGTTGTTCAGTGCAGCCAGCCGGCGATCTGTAGCTCGCCGAATACACTCTTGCCGGTACCGAGGTCAATCAGTTCGCTTCGTGGCCGGGTTGGCGTCCACACAAGAGCGTAGCGATCAACGATCGCGTTATTGCCGCCGGACTTCGCAATCCTGATCGTGCGTTGATCCGGCAGCTCGAGGCTCAGGCCGCTCGTGTACACGCAGTCTTCTGCGCAATGCCCGCTTTCGGCCATGCTGTAGTGCAGCAGCGACTGGCGCCCCTCGATATCGAGCGTAACGACACCCTCCCAACTGACGTCTTCGTAGTGGATCACCCTGGACTCTGTCTTGTCGACGAAGTAGGGGTTCAGACGAATCTCGGGACTCCAGGCGGTCATGGCGTTCGGCCGCTTCTGCAACGAGTGGCTCAGCACGTCTTCGAATACACATGGATCGAATCGGTGGCAATCCTCGCTTCTGACCAGGCGCCACGCGTCGTTGCTCAACGCGAAAAGGTGCCCGTAAGTGCCGTCGGCCGGACCGTAGGAATGGGTCACGAAAGCGAATTCGCCATTGCTCAGCAGACCGACCTGAACGATGTGAGCGCTCATCCAACTCACGTCGTGGCCGTCGAACCATTTCGATAGCCGTTCTTTCAACCGAGCCAGGTGCTCGTCGATCATTGCGGTGGGCAATTTGATCTGCCGTGTCGCCGAATCAGGGGCATCCAGCGAAATCACATTGACGTCCTGCCCGTCCACCACGTACAGCTCCGATCGCGGCCTGCTGAAGAAGAAGCCCTGTTCGCACTGTCCCGGGCTCGAGAATACGGTCTCCTCGCCGCCGCTGACCACGTCCCATCGAACAAGTTGACAATCGGCGCTGCCGGCTCTGGCGAACAGCAGTGTCGTCACCGGCTCAGCGCCGGTTCGCAGGCCCCGTTCTTCGAAAAGCCGATCCAGCAGCTCCGTATCGTTGGTATTGTCAGCCTTGACGATGAGCGACTCGATCTGCCCGGTTTCAAGAGAGGACACGTCGAGATTACGGGCCAGCTGCCGCGCAATGGAATCGTTGCCTGCGTCGAGAGCGGCGGCAACATCGTCGCCTGCGACCCTGGCGCCGGCGTTCAGAAGCAGGTTGACGACTTCAAGGTGGTTCTTCCGGGCGGCGAAATAAAGTGCGCTATGCCCGTGGACGTCTCTTCCATTCACGTCGGCGCCTTTTTCGAGGAGCATTGCAGTCGATAACTGCAGACCCTGCTGGGCAGCGGTGTGC
>JANQGP010000276.1 GCA_028277265.1 Woeseiaceae bacterium
GCGCCTGTTGCGGGCACGGTCGTGAATTTGCGCTACAAGACGGTGGGCGGCGTCATCAAGCCGGGAGAGGTCATACTCGATATCGTTCCGGCAAACGACGAGCTGATCATCGACGCACGCATCTCGCCGATCGACATCGACGTCGTGCGCCCGGGCTTGCTGGCCCAGGTTCATCTGTTGCCCTACGTGCAGCGATACACACCGATGCTCGAGGGCAAGGTGAAGCACGTCAGCGCCGACAGCATGGTCGACGAGTCGACGCGGGAGCGCTACTACACGGCCGAGATCGTGGTCGGCAAGAGCCGTCTCAAGAACCTCTCCTCCGAGATCGTGCTCTCTCCCGGAATGCCCGCCGAGGTGATGATCGTCACCGGAGAGCGACCGGCGATCATGTACATCCTCGAGCCCGTCATTCGCTCATTTCGCCGCAGCTTCCGCGAGGAGTAGATCGGCTCACCCGTGCTCCGACCGGCGGCAAGGCTCCCAGCACCTCACAGCTAGTAGCAGCCCGCGCCGCGGGTGAACGCGATCTGCAATGCCGTATTGGGCGCCAAGCTGTTGCAGAGCGAACGGAATGACGCATTGACGACATTCTCGCTTCCGCGGATCTGATTGCCTCCGCCGAACTCGGCAATGTCACTGCCGAAGATCCCTTCGACCATGTTGCGGCTGACGTCGCCCTCGTTCCCGGACCCGAACGAGAAGGCATCCCCCAATCCGCTCTCCAGCATGTTCTCGGTGAGGCTCAAGCCGATGTTCACGTCGCCGAAGTCGATCGACTGCAGCTCCGAGTTCGAAATCGAGACGCGGGCGACCTGAACGCGCGCGTTGCCGTGCCTGAACTGAACGCCGAACAAACCCGTGTCGGAGATCCTGCCGTCGACGACGGAGACGTCGCTGTTGTCGTCTCGGAAGGAGATGCCGCGTGTGCCCGGTCGAGAGAGATCGAGATTGGAGAGAACGATATCCGAGTTCCCGTCACGGAACTCGATGCCGCCGAGAAACGTCGAGGAAATGCCCACGTCGTCGATGGCGATGCCGGCGTTCCGGTCACCGAACTGGATTCCCATCATATTGGCACCGGCAATGATCGAACCCTCGATCTCGATGTCCGCGTTGTCGTTTCCGAAGCGGATGCCGAACATCGCTGCGTTCGACACGGTCGTATTGCGGATCGAGATCCCCCGCGACGCATTCCCGCCGCGAACACCGTCTCCACCGATGTCGGTTATGGAAGTGTTCTCGATCAGCACATTGTCGACCTGATGCGGCAGCAGAATGCCGTGGTTGGCCAGGCCCGCGAATTGTCCCCCGCCGACGAGCGTCAGCCCGGCGACGTGGGTGTTGCGCGTAACGGTCAGGATCGGGCTGTTGCCGACGTTCAGGAGCGTTGGGGCCTCGCCCGGCGCCGTGAACGGAACAATGCTCCCCGTGATCATGCCGCGAACAGGCAGCGTCGTGCCGCCGCCGACGATTGTCTGGTTCGGTTGTAGCGTCAGGCCGTTCGCGGGCGAGAGATCGATCACCTCACCGCCACCCTGGGCGATGATCAGCGTATTGGGACCGACCGCCGCGGCTGCTTCGAGACTTGTGGCCCCGTCGCCGTATGCGACCTGATCGAACCGGACGCCGGTGAGCGCATCGACCGCCTTTTCGCGCCGCAAGGGCGTGACCACCGTCGTGGTGGTGGTGCTTTGTGCCGTGACCACGTCCGTATCGCGCTCCAGCCGCTCCGTCATGCGGCGCTCCTGCGGCGACAAGAGCGCGACCTCGGCACGGCGACGTTCGCCGCCCCCGAACGGCAGTCGAAAGCGGACACCGACCTCCCATTGGGATTCACGCACGTCGTCATAGCGGTAGCCGGCTTCCATCGTCAGGCGCGAGCCGGGAATTCGCGGCAGGACATCGTTGATGCGCCACTCGCCGCGAACACGAGGGCCAGCAATCTCGCCGTCGAAGTCGTCGTGGTCGAAATAGTAGGCTCCGGCAAACAGACGCAGCTCGTGCCGGTCGATCTCGCTCGCCGCCGGGCTCGTCGATGGCCCGACGCGCCTGCCGGCGAGCCGGTGCAAGGGGACGCGAAAGCCAATCTCTCCGTCGGCGCCGTACAGGGCCAGATCGAATGCCCGCGTCGTGACTATGGTGTCGCCGCCTGTCACCACGGATAGCTGATTGCCGACGA
>JANQGP010000480.1 GCA_028277265.1 Woeseiaceae bacterium
GCCATCTGCGGCATCGTAAAGTGGCCAACGTCAAGTCCGGCGCCGCGCCACTCCTCGGCGCAGCCCAGCACCTGGTCGCGCAACAGCGAGCCCACCGCATCGAGCTGCAATGGTTCGTCCAGCGGCAGGCGCTTTGCGCTGGAACAAACCGGTTTCGGCACCGATTCGCTGGCGCCGCGTTGCTCCAGGATCACGATGTCTCCGATTTCGCGATAGAACTCGACCCACTCGCGAAAGCGAATGGTCAGGATATCGTCGAAGTAGGTGCTGCCGGGCCCGCCGGCGAGCACGAACAGCGGGGTAGCGCCGGGACCCGCATTCCCGGTGATACGATAAAACGCGAGCCTCAGCAGCGCGGAAGACGAATCGTCGTGGTTGGTCGGGACGAAGAACACGCCGCGCTCCAGCACCAGCGTGCCGCCGTCGTCGTAGCCGAGAATCTCCGGTACGACGTGATAGTCGTAGACGGTCGGTCCTGCTTCGAGCTCGGCAGACCGGGCGCAAGCCGTTGTTGCAGTGGCGATAATGAGCGCGGCGACAAATCGTGTATAGTGCATGGCCAATCCATTTTTCGTGAGCGCGAAATTTCTTGAACTTTAGAAATATTCAGGTTCTTTTGCAAATTCCGGCTGGAATGGGATGGCAGTGACGAGCAACGCCGCTGAGTTCGCGCAACCACTCGTGACCGATGGCGAGGTGATCGTGCTCATGCTCGCCGTGATCGTGGGGACCGTGTACGCCTTGTCACGGACCCGCGCGGTGGGGCGCCTGTTCGAGATTCTCCCGGTGCCGTTGTGGATTTTTGTCGTGCCAATGGTGCTCACGACGGCGGGGGTCCTGCCGGAATCGCACGGGATCTACAGGTCCATGGGCGCGGTACTGATGCCCGCGTCACTATTCCTGCTGACCATTACCGTCAATCTGCCGCAGCTGGCGCGCATGGGCTGGATCGCGGCGGTCATGGTTGCGGCAGGCGCGCTCGGAACGGCACTAGGCGCTGTCGTCAGTTTCTCGATTTTCGTTCCGTGGCTCAGTCCAGAATCGTGGAAGGGTTTTTCCGTGCTGTCCGCCGGCTGGATCGGTGGGTCGGCCAATGCCGTCGCAATGCAGCAAAGCCTGCAGGCCGACCCGGCCGTGCTGGCGCCGATGCTGGCGACCGACACGATCGTCGGCTACGGCTGGGTGACCTTGCTCATCGTGTTCGCGGCATACCAGCAGCATCTCGATCGCTGGCTGGGTGCGAAACCGGCTTATCTCGAGACCCTGGCACCTGGCGATGTCGAAGCGGATGCCACCGAGCCCATCGAACTCGGTCGGCTCGCGATCGTCATCGCGACCGGCGCTGCTGCAGCCGCGCTGGCTCTAGCGGCCGGCAGGGCACTGCCGGAACTCGGCACGCCGACCATCATTACCCACACCGCCTGGTCAATGCTGCTCGCCGTTACCGTCGGTCTCGGTCTGTCGTTTACCCGGGTACGCAATCTCGACCGCTACGGCGCGAACCCGGTCGCCTACTATTTCATCTTCGTATTGCTGGCCTCGCTCGGGGCGCAGGGGAACTTCAGTGCATTTCTCGAGGCGCCCGTCTACCTGGCGGCGGGTGTGTGCTGGCTTGCCGTGCACGTCGGCGTCCTGCTCGTTGTAGCGCGCCTGTTGCGGTTGCCGTTCTTTTTCGTTGCAACCGGCAGCACGGCGAACATCGGCGGCGTGGTCACGTGCCCGCTGGTCGCTGGCATCTACCGCCGCCAGCTCGTCTCACTGGGCCTGCTGATGGCGCTTGCGGCACAGATCGGCGGCGTCTATATCCCGGTTCTCGTCGCGAGGGTCCTGGCGACCGTCCAGGCCTGAGAACCGAGAATGGCCTTGTTGCGACAGCGCAGGCCGATTACACAGGAGAACGCGAATGATCGAGACATATCGGGGGCAGGCCCATACCTGGCATTGCGACATGATGGGGCACCTCAATACCCGGCACATCATGGCAATGTTCGACGATGCGAGCATGCAATTTCTCAGTGTGCTCATGGGCGACACGGCCACGATCACCGACGGCGATCTAGGTTGGGCAGACGTCAAGGTGACGCTGGAGTTGAAGAGTGAAGTTCCCGGAGGCCACCTGGTACGAATTCGTTCCGAGGTCATCAGGCTGGGCTCAAAGTCCCTGACGTACCGCAGCGTCATGACTGACCCAAGCCGTAAAACGGTGCACGCGGTCGCCGAAACCGTCACAGTCGCTTTCGATCTTGCAGCGCGCAAGGCTACGCAGATTCCCGAGCCTGTCCGGCAGCGGGCTGAGCAACACAGCGAAACGTCGCAGGAGGCTCCGTGAGATCACTTACCTTTCTGTTAGTGACCCTGGCGGCCGGGGTCCCGACGACCTCCGCCGGCCAGCACGAGGTCAACGACAACTATTTCGGCATGCTGGAGTGGCGCAACGTGGGCCCCAATCGTGGCGGTCGGTCGATTGCTGTGTCCGGCAGCGAATCCCATCCGCACGAGTACTATTTCGGTGCAACTGGTGGTGGCCTGTGGAAGTCCAATGACGCCGGCCTGAACTGGCGGCCGGTGACGGATGGGCAGATCGGCAGTGCCTCGGTCGGCGCCGTCGCCGTCGCGCCGAGCGATCCGGATATCGTCTATATCGGCATGGGCGAGGGACAGCTCCGTGCGAACGTGTTGCAGGGTGACGGTATCTACCGATCCGACGATGGTGGCGAGACCTGGCGACACCTGGGCCTCGACAAGACGCTGACCATCACGACGATTCGCGTACACCCTGACGATCCCGAACTCGTGTATGCGGCTGCGCTTGGCGATCCGTTTCGCGCCAGCGAGGAGCGGGGCGTTTTCCGCTCGAGGGACGGCGGGAAGAACTGGGAGAAGGTGTTGTACCGGTCGCCCGAAGCCGGCGCCATCGACCTCGCGATGGACGCCAACGATCCCGATGTGATGTACGCGACCGTCTGGCAGGTCTATCGCAAGCCGTGGAAGCTGTGGAGCGGCGGACCACAGTCGGGCATCTTCAAGTCGACCGACGGCGGCGATTCGTGGTCGGAGATAACGCACCATCCGGGCCTGCCGACGACAGTCATCGGCAAGATGACCGTTGCGGTATCGCCGGCTGATTCCAACCGAATCTACGCCAATATCGAGGCCGAAAACGGTGGCCTGTACCGTTCGGATGACGGCGGCGCGACCTGGCAATGGGTTAACGGCGACCGCAAACTATGGCAGCGCGCGTTCTATTTCCTGCAGGTTCGGGCGGACCCTTCGGATCGCGACACGGTCTACGTGCTCAGCTTTCAGCTCGAGAGATCGATCGACGCCGGAGAGACTTTCTCGGCCGTCAAGACAAGGCATGTCGATATCCACGATTTATGGATCGACCCGAACGACTCTTCCCGCATGATCGTCGCCGATGACGGCGGTGCGAGTGTCACGATCAACAACGGGCGTAGCTGGACCGAGCAGGATTTTCCGACGGCGCAGATTTACCGGGTGACGACAACCGACGATTTTCCTTACCACATCTGCGGCGCGCAGCAGGACAGTACAACCGAATGCGTCGTCAGCCGTCGGGAGTCGGCCATCGCAAACCTGGATCACCGGTTCACCGATTCGACGTCGCGGCGGTACACGATCGGACCGGGTGAAAGTGGCTACGTCGGTGTGCATCCCGGCGAACCCGGCGTATTTTTCTCCGGCGGAACCAACGCGTTGCGGCGCTTCGATCGTGCCACGGGACGCTTGTCCGACGTCCAGCCGTTTCCCTTTGTCGTCATGGGTCAAACGGCCAAATCGATGCAGGAACGATGGAACTGGACTTATCCGATCGTCTTCGATCGTTCAGAACCACATGCGCTGTACGTCGGGTCGCAGCATGTCTGGCGGAGCACGGACCTGGGCGAGAACTGGGAGAACATCAGTCCGGACCTGACACGGGCGGACCCCGAGACGCTGGGTGAAACCGGCGGGCCCGTGATGCTGGACCAGGACGGACCGGAAGTCTATGCAACACTCTTCAGTCTTGCCGTGTCGCCTGTGAATGGGCAGGAACTCTGGGCGGGATCCGACGATGGCCTCGTGCATGTGACGCGCGACGGAGGCGGCGCGTGGGTCGACGTGACGCCGCCGGACCTTCGGCCAAATAGCAAGATCACGTCGATCGACGTATCCGTACGGGGCGGCGGCCAGGCCTACGTGGCTGCGAAGCGCCATGAGATGGGTGATCGGGCACCCTACGCCTGGAAGACCGCCGATTGGGGTGAGACCTGGACGCGGATCGACCGCGGTATCGAATCCGACGAGTTCATTCATGTGCTCAGAAGCGACCCGCATCGCCCCGGTCTGCTCTATGCCGGTACCGAGCAAGGCGTACTGGTTTCGTTCGACGATGGCGCTACGTGGCAGTCGCTGTCACTCAACCTGCCGACCATCCCTGTATTCGACCTGCTGGTCCGCGACAATGACCTCGTGATCGCAACTTTCGGCAGATCATTTTACGTGCTCGAAGGGCTCGCGACACTGCGGCAAGTCACGGCTGTCGATCCTGATGGCGCGCTGATCCTGTATGCGCCGGCGAGAGCATACCGGCCGATCGTTCCGGCCGCGATCGACTTCTATTTCGCAGATACGGCCAACCACGTTTCGCTCGTGATCAAGAACCTGGACGGTACGGTGCTTCGCCATTTGCTCCGGGACGAGATGTTGCCTGCAGGCCCGCATCGCGTAACCTGGAATCTGCGTCACGACGGCGCGCAGACGTTTCCGGGCATGATCCTCGAAAGCCCGTCGCCGGCGATCGGGCCGCTGGTCGTGCCGGGTCGCTACCTGGTCGAACTCGAGGAGGGCGGTCGGACGGTAGTCGAGACAATCGAGGTGCTGGCAGACCCGCGCGTGGACCTTGAGCCGGGCGATTACGAGGAGCAGCTCGCATTCGCACTGCAAGTTCGCGATGCGACGTCACTGGCGAATCGAACAGTAATCGAGGTCCGGGGTTTACGCGCTGCCATCGATGCTTATTCCGCATCAGACTTTGCTGTTGATGAGCGGCTTGCGGCAATTCGCGATGAGATTGCCGCCGTGGAGGCAGAGCTCTACCAGGTCAGGAACGCGAGTCCCAAGGACAAAATCGCGTACCCGATAAAACTCAATGATCGGCTCGCTGGCCTGCTGTCGTTCCATACACTAGGTTCCGGCCGCCCGACGACAGCCCAAAGGGAGGTGTTCGACGTCTTGTTCGCACACCTCACCGAACTGCGGCTGCGGTTCCAACGTGCCGAGGCTTCGTGGTTGGAGGAATCGCAGTCAACGGCGACCGATTAGACGGTTTTTGCCAGCAATCGGTCGAACGTACTCATCGTCCGTACCCTGTGAGCCTAGAATTTGAAATCCAGATCGGCCTGGAACCGCCGGTACTGGAGCGGGTTGTCCGATCCGTTCTCGCGCTCGTTGTCGAAATATCGCAGGCGCACGCTCAGATTTCGTTTCACCGCATGACGCCAGTAGACGACAAGTCCTCTTGTCCCGGTCCCGCCGCCAGCGAAATCGCCATCGGTGAATGTACCAAGGACCGCGTCTGCATCGAGATCGGCGTAAGCGATTGCCCATTCGGAGTCGCCCGGTGCCGATGCACCGCCGTAGCGCGCACCCAGGGAATAGCCGTAGTCAGAGGAATCTGATGCTCGATTCGACACGGCGTCGGCGAACAGCCGCAGCGGTCGCCCTCGCAAGTCAAACTGCACATCGCCGAACCACTGGATTTTGCGGTAGCCGAAAGCGTACAGGCCCTGCGTGTCGAGTGAGTTGCCCTGTGCAGAGCCGTCGTAGAAAGGTGCTTGTCCCACGACTTCGGAGTTTTCATAGAAGCTAATACCGGTCGTCCACTGGCTGGAAAGACCGAGTTTCCCCCGGAGTGCGATCTGCGCGGCAAGCATGAAGCTATCCTTATCCGCCCCGCGTTCCTCGATCGAAAAACCAGCTAAACGCGCAATCCAGCCCGTCTTGTCGTAACCAAGGGCGAGTCCCTCAGGATTGATGTCGTCGTCCCAAACGAGATGTGACCAGCCTGGACGATACATCGGATTCGGCATCTTGCCACCGGTCAATCGAAGGGAATCCGAAATCGTCCAGTCGAAGTAAGCCTGATCCAGACGCAGCGACTTTTTCGAGAAGCCGCCCCCCAGCGTCTGCATGCCAGTACGTGGAGAAGTTCCGCCAGTGTTCAGCTGGAATCCCACCTTTAGGTTCTCGGCCAAAGATGTCTGGAGTCGAAATCTTGCCCTGATGCGTTGACGCTGGCGGGAATTCTGATCTTCTTGTTTTATTGACTCAGCCCTGAAACGAAAGTCGCCACCGAACTCCAACCTTGGGGGTTCAGCGACGTGATCCGACCTGCCCGGCGCTTCGTGGCGAGGACCACCATGTTGGACCAGCGGAGAATCCGCGACATTTTGGCTCGCTCCGCCGGATGACTGGCGCCGTTCGAGTCTGTCCAAGCGCTCCGTGAGCGCGGCAACCTGGGCGCGAAGTGCATCGATTTCCTCATTTGCACCGCTGCTCGCATATCCGTTGGAGCAGAAAACCAGACCGGTCGATAACAGAAGTACTTTCCGTCGCCAGGTTTCGGGCGCGGGTATCAGACTAGCGTTCATCTCGGCTCTATCCAACTTCACGATTCTGCTCCTGCGTAGTTCTATTCATGAGCTGTGAGGACGCCGATCTGCTGACCGGCAGTAGATCGGGCAGCCTGGGGAGCTCTTGTGGAATTCGATGCCGTCGATACCTCGCTAGTATCCGCAAGTCTGGTGTCCCGCTGCTTGGTCGCCTGGGCAATCGAAATGCCATTTATCACAATTTCTAATTACACAAAGTAAAGATATAATGCAATTTGAGGCTGTTTTCGTTGTTTCTGAGACAGGCCGGCACACTCGACAAGTATTGCCAGCGAACTGAGTGAAGATGCGTAAATCAATGAGGGCCAGCGATTTTCGACTATGTCTTATCTGGGATCGACTGGTGTGGTCGATATGTGGCGTATTGCCGATCCTGGTTTTCTTTCCGGGGACGTCGACGCCATCCGGACCTGTCCTGAGGCGAACCAATACCGCGGTATCCGCCCCCGGGTAGTAGTTGATCTGATACCCGTAAGACCCGGGCTTGTAAGCTTCGGTCGCGGCTATGATTTCACCCGCCGACAGCCGCTCGCTGCCTAGCACCACGTAGCGTAGCT
>JANQGP010000071.1 GCA_028277265.1 Woeseiaceae bacterium
GAAGAATGACGTGGTCGAAGTCACCGTGACCGAGGGCCTTGTCGAGGTGCTGCCGAACGTGCAGCAGGCGGTCGCTCGCGAACGCCTGGCCGAGGGCCAGCGGCTCGAATACCGTGAAACGATCGAGTCGGTCTCGACCGTGGCTCAGGAAGACATTGCACGCCAGCTTGCCTGGCAGGACGGCATGCTGGATTTTCAGGGCGAAACCCTGGCCGAGGTGATCGAGGAAGCGGGCCGCTATACTTCCACGCGCATGATCGTTGCCGATCCTGACATCGAAGGGCTGCCAGTGACCGGCTACTTCAGGGCCGGCGACATCGATACCTTACTCGAGCTGATCGAATCGAACGAGCGGGTCACGGTACGGCGCATCGGGCCGCGCCTTGTGCACATCACCGCAACTTAGGCATCGAACGCGCAATAAACCGGCAGTACGACGGAAACACCCGCTATCGAGACCCGTTCAGGCCATGTCCTGTCAAAACTCGTAAGTGACGTTGACACCCAGTGTGCGCGGGTCGCCGAATGCCTGGGCGATCGAAACGGCGGGGTCGCCAATCGGGAACGCAATGACGACATATTCTTCATCGGTCAGATTTTCTGCCCAGGCGGATACCTTCAGTGTTCCGCCGTCCGGGCCTAAGGCAATATCCGCCAGCGTCAGGCGCGCGTTGAACAGGGTATACGAATCGGTTCGCTGTTCGCCAACTATCGGCGTATAGAAATAGTCGTCCGTGGATGTCATGCTGATGTGCGCGCTCAAGGTGCCGAAACGCCAGGGCTCGAAACGGTAATCCAGTGTTAACGCCCCTGCGTGCTTTGGCGCCTGCGGCACGAAAAACTGCTGCAGGACACCGCCGGCCAGCGGATTGGGCTGCAGTGGCATATCGCCGTCCAGGTAAGAGTAACTCGCCCCGATGCGGAGTCCTTCGAGTGGAGCCACGGTGAGATCGAATTCCAGACCGTCCACGTCCACCTTTCTGGCCGCATTAATTGTCTCGAGAATCGTCGGATTGACAGGGTCGATAAAGTCCAGTTGCAAATCGTCGTAGTCCGTCATGAATGCCGCAATGTTGAATCGGGCTCTTCGCTCCCAGAACTCCGACTTGAGCCCGATCTCGATGGTGTCGGCCGTTTCTTCCTCGAACGGCATGAAGCTGACCGAGCGCGTATTGACGCCGCCGGCTTTATACCCGGTACTCCATTTGGCGTAGGTCGAAACTGAGTCGTTCCATTCGTACTCGACAGCCGCTGTCGTATCGACATGCTCCGAATCCTGGTCCGAGATGCTGAGCGCGGTCTCGAAGCGGGTTGCGGACCGTTCGTCTTCTGTATAGCGAAGTCCCAGGGTAAGCCGTAGTGCGTCATCGAGAACAGCCGGGGTCCAGGTGGCCTGACCGTACACGGCCGTTGAACGGGCTTCGGAATGGACGATTCTCGGTGGCAGAAAGTCGCCCGAGGCCAGCGCATCGAAAGTCGTCGGCGGTGTGATCTGGCTCAAGGGGCCGCCGCCGAACAGACCGAAAATGTCCAGCGTAAAGCTGTCCTGCAGTGTCTTGGACAGGTCCTCTTTCAGATAGTAGATACCGGCAGCCCACTTCAGTCGCTCGTGTGTGCCGATCAATTGAAACTCCTGCGAAAGTTGATCCTGGTCCGTCACCGACGCATCACTCAGGCCATTGAAATACAATGTGCCCAGGTAGTTGTTGTTGCTGATGTCCTCCAGTTTCCGGTAGCCGCTGATGGATTCGATCGTCAGGTTCTCCGACTGATTCCAGCTCACGATCAGGCTGTGGCCCTGCTGATCGCTCACCGAGGGCTCTAATTGTGCGGGCAGCCGGGTTTCGCTACGCCGGTCGGGCTCATCGCCGAATACGCCGATTCTGTCGGCATAAAACTGGAAGTAGTTCTGTGCGGTCTCCGCATCTGAGAAGTCGAAGCTGTAGTCCAGGGTAAACGAATCGCTCGCCGGCCAGTGGATTGCCAGCCGTCCACCGTCTTTGGTGTACTCGGTGTAATCCGCCTCTCCGGGTGCGGTGTTGTTCACCCAGCCGTCTCTCTCGGAGTGCACGAAATCCAGCTTCGCGTTGACACCGGCAATCGTCGGCAGATCGATCCGCGTGACGCTCCGCAGCTCGTCAAAACGGCCGACGTCGACGCTCTGCCTGAAGCCGAATTTGCCCGTCGGCTTCTTGGATACCAGGCTGACGGCGCCGCCGATGGAGTTTCGGCCGAACAGCGTACCCTGGGGACCCCGCAGTACTTCAATACGTTCCAGGTCCACGAGGTCCATGCCAAGTCCATGTGAACGTGCCAGATAGACACCGTCGAGATAAATGGCAACCGCCGGATCACGGGTCACTTCGGTAGGGTCCCCGGGTGCGTTGCCGCGGATGGCCACGACAAGGTTTGACGTCGTATTGCCGTTCGGCATTACGCGCAAGGAGGGAATAGCGCCGGTCTCCAGCGCCTTCAAATCGACAATGCGTCGCAACTCCAGTTGTACGTCGTTCATCACGGAAATGGCGATTGGCGCATCCTGTAGCGATTGCTCCCGCTTTTGCGCCGTCACGATCACTTCATCGAGTACGTACGCCTCTTCCTCGGCCGCTGCCCTGTCATACGGCAGCCATGCCATGACTGCTGCCAGTACCGCGGCAATAGTGTTCTTTACGAATTTCCATTCGTGCATCGTTGCCCCCCGGAAGATATCGAGAATCAGTGAAAGCGCACGGGCAGTTCAGACACGCCGCGCATAAACAGCGAATCTACCCAAATCAGGTCTTCGTCAGGAGGACACGCGATATGGGTATACGTGTCCAACAGCGTTTCGAGCGCGATCCTGAGCTCGAGACGCGCAAGCGCGGCGCCCAGGCAGGTGTGCACGCCATGACCAAACGCAAGATGCCGGCCGATCCGAGGCCGGCTCAGGTCGAAGACGTCCGGGTTTTCGAATACCAACGGGTCGCGATTGGCAGCGGCCAATAGTGGCATGACTGTCGCGCCGGCAGGTATTTCTACCCCCGCTATCGACACAGCTTGAGTCGTAGTACGAATGACCATGAGCACCGACGGGCAAAAACGCAAAAGTTCTTCAATAAACGCCGGGAGCAGCTGCGGCGACGCAAGCAACTCGGCCAATATGCGGGGCTTCCGTGAGAGCTGCATGACGGCATGGCTGAGCGTGTGGACCGTGGTCATATAACCTGCAGATACCAGCAGGCACAGCAAACCGCAGATTTCCTCGTCGGACAGTTTCCGGCCGTCAACTTCCGCCTGGACAAGGTGTGTGACCAAATCATCTTGAGGGTGCTTTCGCCTCTCGTTCATGATCTCCATGAAATAGCGGTTTTGTCTTGAAACTGCGGCATCGAATGCCTCGACAAAGGTAGCGTCGTGTGGCGGAAGCGTTACTCTTTCCTCCAGCTCCACCCATTGTCGCAACTCAGCCAGGCTTTGCCTGTCATCGAGGCCAATGATCCGCCGGATGATGGTGCCGATGTAGGGATAGGCGAAATGTTCGACGAAGTCTACGGGTGTTTCTTCGTTGAACCTGGCCAATAACGATTGCGCTGTGTCACGCATCAACGGGATCAGCGGCTTGGTCGCTTTGTCGAGAAACGCTTTGTTGACCAGGCGTTGGTACTTTCCGTGCTCGGGTGGATCCTGCGAAATGATCAGCCGGGGAGGCTCTTGCTTGTCCGCATCCGGATCGAAATCGTAGAGATCGTCGGCACCGCTTGCCGAGAAAAGTTCCGGATGGGCAAAGATGTATCGCACATCCTCAAAACGACTCACCACCCACCTCCCATCCGGTTCGACCTGACAGACCGGATAGTTGTCCCGCATCATGGCATACGTGGGGTAGGGGTCCGCCTGAACCTCAGGTGACTGCAGGTAAATACCGGGACGAGTATGGGTGCTGCGCTCACTGATAGGCATACGAAACCTCACTGGATTGCCGAACACGCGCAGCCACCGATATGGATGCGCTACTTGTAGACGATGAGCTTGTTCAGAATTGCTTGCCGTATTGCCGCATGGTTGGTTTTCACGCCAAACGCCCGTCGCGCGGCCTGCAGATGCCGGTTGGCGGTAACGACGTTTATGCCCAGCGCGTCCGCCACCTGGGTGATGTTCATATCGTTGTTTGCCAGCATGTCCAGAACGTGCAGCGGTCTGGGGTTGATGGAAATGCTGCGTGCTTGCCGTTTTTCCTCTCCGATCAGTTCATCGGCAAACTTATGGGTCGATACGAAGTCGATGGCCTCGCACAACAGTTCCAGGTCCAGGTAGCACTCTCGCACTTTTCTCTTGAAATCAATGGGGAGCAACCCCCTCTGGGTGACCGAAAACAGCACCAGGCCGTCGCCGTTATTTGCCTTGGCAGGAATATTGTAAAAGTCGTAGTAACCGAAGGATCTGTTCAGTTCGTCGATCTCGCGCATGCAATGCTTATGACCGAAATCGAAGGGAGTTGTAGACGCGTATTCGCTGATAGTCGAGCGAAAAATAGGACGTACGTTATTTTTCGCGTATAGCATACCCAGATCGTATTCGTAGAGCCCCGCATTGTAGTATGCGTCGATAAACTCACGTGCAACTGTAATCAACTCACCTGAATCTTCTGCCCCGTTCAATCGCACAAACGTAAATTCCGAAAACCCCAGCCGCTCGACCGCATCGCTGATCTTCTTCTTGAATTCACGGGAATCTTTGGCCGAGGAGAGTTCGGCGTAATATCCGTATTCGGCTGCCAGGTCGGCGTCCGACAGATCGTCGTCCGGGGGCTTTGACGTAGCGTTTGCACCGCACAAATCAGCCACCCCATGGCCCGGGTCTGACATGTGCGTTGAAGGTCGGTTGTTCTGTGCTGTTGCTTTGGTCATTTTCCGCACCCCGTTAAGCCAGGTATGAGGGTTACAAACCAGGTAATCTCACTGTGAATTTGCCGGTGTGCAGACCGCAACACCTTAGCAAACCCTTCTGTGACGTCGCGCCTACCAGAACGAGTAGGCACGGCAGCCGGATCGGCGTCGCTCAACTGTTTTTTGCGCAAAGTCGAGGCAAATGCGATTCGAACCAGTGCACGTATGGGAAGATTTTCCCCAATCCCAAAGGCATTCCCGGATGTCCCCGCACGCGTAACGGGTTTGTCGATATCGCGGTTCGTTACCGGTTTGTAACAGCCCCCGCAATCGCCGGGAGGGTCAGGTGATACAAAGCAGTACATCCTCTTGCAAGGCATTAGTAATTCCTGTCGGACCCCTTATCGGATGCGAACCGGAAGCCTGTCCAGAGCCGGCAACACCCGTTGTTTTCGCTTGCTAGACTTGCCCAAACAACAGGCGGGCGAGCAGAGCGTTGCGAATAGGAAAGAGAACGACAACGTACGAAAGGCATGGTGCAGGCGATGGCGGCCGACGGTAACGAAGTCGCCGCACTGCTGTACCAGGAACACCGCGATCGTTTGATGCGTTTTGCACGGCACCTGGTGGGCGTTGGCGCGGATGCCGACGACCTGGTTCAGGAGACCTTTCTGAGAGCGCACAACTAC
>JANQGP010000074.1 GCA_028277265.1 Woeseiaceae bacterium
ACGGTCGGCCGCAGACCGGACGTCGATCCCAACAGGTTGCCAAGCGCGGCCGACGATACATCGGGGAAGACGATGGCGCTGCCCGACAGCAGTGTGATCACCAGCACCACGCCCGCAACGGCACCCTGTGCTGCATGGCCGCGGATCAGGTGCTTCTTCTGTGTGCCGCGCGGCAAAAGGAAACGCAGTCGAAAGGTCGACCGACGCCGCCACCATAACGCCAGGCCGATGCAGACATTGAGCGCCGCGGCCAGGCCAAGCAGGCCGATCACGACGTGCCCGAACTCTCCGAGCAGCATGTAGACGTGCAACTCGAAGAGAAACGCCGGCAGGGCGTCGAAGACATCCCAGCCAGCAACCTGCGTAGCCGTCTCCGGATGAAACAATGCCTCGCCGCCGTCCTCGTAGTAGACGTGATAGGCGGGCAGGGCAGCCGTGGGCAGACCGATGACGGTAATGGGCCGTGTCGAGTCCGCGACAATCGACTCGATCACGGCCCCGGCCGGTTCGAAGAACCCCGGCGCATCGGGCAGGGCCGGGTAGCGCCAGCCGTAGTATTCGTCTTTGAAAAGCAGCAGCCCGCCGGACACCGTCGCTATCGCCAACCAGGCTGCAACGAGAAGCCCGATCCAGTGATGCAGCCGCCTGAGCATGTGTTGCCGGTCTTACCGGAACAGTCTTTGCCAGCCCAGCGTGATCGTGCGGCCGTTGCCGAGGAAATACGTATCGGCGCGCGCCGCGGGTTCCGTCTGTGCGAAGTAGGTGAAGTACTCTTCGTTCAGCAGGTTCTCCACAGCGACCGAGAACTCACCCACTCGGGTTTGCCAGCCGGCGAAGGCGTCGACCTGTACGTAGCCGTCGAAGTCGCGGTCGACGGGCGCGGCCGGTCCTTCGAATTCGCGGTCCTCGAAGCGCGATACCTGGAGGCGCCAGCTAATGTCGTCGCGCAGGAGGCCGACGGCGTAAACGTTGAGGCGGTTCGGGCCGATGTTCAACCCGTCGAGGTCGCTGTCCACGCTGCCGTCGCCGTCGGAGTCGAACTCCCCGTTGGTGTAGCTGTAGTTGCCGCCAACCGTCAGCCGATCGCTTATCAGATACTCGACGACGGCCTCGAAGCCGTCGATCTCGGTGACCTGGCGCTCCACTTCGAAGATGCCGTTCTGGTTGCTGCGCAGGCGGGAGCCGTTATCGGCATCCGACTCGAAATAGGTCAGGCGCCCGTGAACGTCGCCGTCGTCGAATTCGAGTCCGATCTCCATGTTGTCGGTTACGATCGGCTCAACGGTCAGAAGCCGATCCACGTCCTGCCCGGGCGTTGAGACGGCGCGGAGCACGCGGCCGACGTCGGGCATCGTGAATCCCTCACTGCCTGCCGCATAGATCGACCAGTTATCGTTCAGCTGCCATATCGCGCCCACGTTCCACAGCGTCTCGTCGAAGTCCGGGGAACCGCCGGCGACGAACGTGTTGTCCGCCGATGCGATCGTCGTGTAGTCGTCAACCTCGAGCCCCGCGTATTCCTGGCGAATGCCGCCGGAGACAGTGAGGTCCTCATTGATCGACCAGTTCAGCTGCGCGAACGGCGCGAGGGTCTCGAAACGGGTCTCGGGCACCCATTCCCGACCGCTTTGTGCGAGTTCCTGAGCGGAGTCGTCGCGGAAGAAGTCAAGTCCGGCCGTCAGCCTGAGCGACGGGTCGAGAATCGTCCGATTGTAGGTCAGCTTGATGCCGTTCTTGTCGGAAACGATCGCCGACTGATCGAGAAACGGCTCGCCGTCCGGCGTCAGGCGAAAGAAACCGCCGAAGGTACCGCCTTCGTACAGTGCCCGGAAACGCTGATCGAACACCTGGGCTTCGAACGAACCGCCGAGCACGTCCTCGTGCCGATACGTGATGGATACGGTCGTCGATTCGTTTCGTGCCGGATCGCCCACGTCGGCGGACGGATCCCCTTCGATCGCACCGGTAGGGACTCCGGCATTGCGGTCACCCGGAGTGCTGCGAAAATCGCCGTTTCGCTCGAGATCGAAGTCATTGACCATGAGCGTCAGGCTGCCTGCCCGGCCAAGCCGCCACTCGGCTTTGCCGTACAGACTCAGGGACGTCGAATCCATGATGTCGCCCTGGGTCGGGTAGAGGCCGACAAAGTTACCGTCCGGATCGATGAAGAGCCCTCGCTCCTGGTGGGCGAATCCGGCGATAAAGTCGAAGTTCTCGCCACCGCGCCCGGTCAGCAGGCTCAGCTTGTAGCCCAGCGAGTCGCCGTCGAACCCGTCGGCGCCTGTGAATCGTGCCTGGGCCGTCGTTTCCCAGGTATCGGTCGATACCGGCGATCGCGTGACCGTGTTGACCACCCCTCCGGTTGCACCTACGCCCTGAATCGCGTTGGAGCCGTTGATGACCTCTATGCGCTCGATGAAGGCGGTGTCGATCGTGTGCCCGTCGCGCTGGCCGTCTCGCAACGCGTTATGCTGCGGAACGCCATCGATCAGGTAAAGCGGATTTCGACCTCGAAGTGTCTCGCCGCGCCCGGCCAGCTTCTGTGAGCTCGGCGCGAAACCGGCGATCGTCCGTGAGAGGACACTGGCAAGGTCATCGCTGATGGCGACTGTCTGTCGAATCGTCTCCCCGTCGATGACCGATACGGTGCCGGCTATTGCCGACGCCGACTGCTCGGTTCGTGCGGCCGACACGATCAGTTCGTCGATCTCGTCGGCGGAGTCCTGGTCCTGAGCCGCAGCCGCCATTGGCAATGCGAGACCGGCCAGGAGCAGGATGGGGCGTGCCCAATAGTTCATGGTTTCTACCTCGAACGGGCCGCGGCCCGCAATTTAATGAGAATGATTCTTGTTTGGAGCGTATTCTTAATGAGAATGAGAATCATTGTCAATACGGCGACTGTGTTTCCGTGCCCCGGAGGACGCAGCCGCAGCGTCCGTGGCCGAATCCACCGCCCGTCGTGATATCGTAGGAACGTCGCTTTTCAGACTGGCTGGTTTGTGGCGGCATGGGTATGCAGACAGTTTCGCTTGATGCGCACGGTGTTGCCGTTGTCGTCCTGATCGTTGTCGCGCTGTTTCTGTTCACGCGCGACAGGATTCCGCTCGAATCTTCCAGCCTCGCCGTTATCGTTGCGCTGACCCTCGGGTTTCACCTGTTTCCGTATGAGAGAGACGGCGTACAGGTAGAGCCGGCCGACTTTCTGGTCGGTTTCGGCAATCAGGCACTCATCGCGATTTGTTCGCTCATCGTAATAGGCAAAGCACTCGAGACGACGGGCGCATTGCAGCCCGTCGCCCGATTTGTGGGGAATCTGTGGCTTAGGCGACCGAGCGCCGCGCTGCTGTCAATGCTTGTCGCCGTGTTCGTATTGAGTGCGTTTGTCAACGACACACCGATTGTTGTCTTGATGATTCCGATACTCGTCGGTATCGCGTTGCGGACCAAACTGCCTGCGTCCGGATTCATGCTCCCGATGGGTCTGGCCACGATCATGGGCGGAATGACGACCACGATCGGCACTTCAACGAACTTGCTCGTCGTAGGAATTGCCCGCGACCTTGGAGCGGCCGACATCCGGATGTTCGACATTACGATTCCGGCGCTGATCGTGGGCGGTGTCGGCCTCGCCTTTGTCTGGCTGTTCGTTCCGCGGTTGTTGCCGGACCGGACGATGCCGATGACCGGCACCCGTCCCCGTCTCTTCGATGCTCAACTGACCGTGCGTGAGGACGGGTTCGCAGCCGGGAAGTCCCTCAAAGAGGTTCTGGAACGGACGGATCACGAATTGCGCGTGGAGCAGATTCGGCGGGGTGATTCACTCCTCGTCGCCAGGCTTCCATCCGCAACGTTGCAGCCCGGTGACCGGCTGTTCGTCAGGGACTCACCCGACAACCTGAAGCATTTCGAGAATCGGATCGGCGCCACGCTGCATGAAGTGGCGGAAGGCATGGAAACCGTCGATTCGGCAGACGTCCCCGGCAAGGGCGACCAGGTCCTCGCGGAGATCGTCATCACCGGCGACTCGCCGCTACACGGTCGAACGCTGTCCGAGGCTTCTTTGGGCTCTTCCTTCGGGCTGCTCCCATTGGCCGTGCACCGGGCGCGGGCGCCGGTCCCGAACAAGGCCGATCCGGGATCCGTTCGCTTGCGAAACGGCGACATCGTGCTGGTGCAGGGGACTCGGTCGGCGCTGGGCGCTGCAAGAAACGACATGAAGCTGCTTCTTGCTGACGGAACGACCGAACTGCCGAAGCCGCATCGTGCCAAACGCGCTCTGTTCGTATTGTTCCTGGTAGTCGGCGCTGCAGCGGCTGGTCTGCTGCCGATCTCGGTCTCGGCCTTGATTGGCGTCAGCGTATTGATCGCTCTCGGCTGTATATCCTGGGCGAACGTGGGACGATCCCTGCCGATCGCCGTGATCATGCTCATAGTGGCCAGCCTGGCGATGGGGAAGGCGCTGGTCATCACCGGCACGGCCGAATTTCTGGCACTTGGTCTCGTGCGCGCCGCGGGCGACCTGCCGATACCCGTGATTCTCAGCGGGTTCATCCTGATCATGGCGGTGTTGACGAACCTCGTCTCGAACAATGCGGCCGCCGTGATAGGCGCGCCAATAGCGATAGCCGCGGCGCAGCAGCTGGGCGTCGAGCCATTGCCTTTCGTCCTCGCGGTTCTGTTTGGCGCCAACATGAGTTTCGCAACTCCGTTCGGATACCAGACGAATCTGTTGATTCTGAGCACGGGCGGCTACCGCTTCGCGGACTTTCTGCGAGCCGGTGTCCCGCTGATCCTGATCCTGTGGGTCGGGTTCTCGATCGTGCTGCCGTTGTGGTACGGCATCTGACCAGGCGGCTGGTTGCCCAAGACCAATGTGACGCACGTCGCACTTTCGATGGCGACGGTGTCGGTAGCGGCGGCATCCGCGGCTCGCCTACACTGAGCGCATGAAGAAGGGACTCTCCATACCGTTTGCCATCGTCGCCCTGTTGCTCGTGTTCTCGCCACCATCGGCTCTGGCGGGCAGCATCAATGCCGTCCTCAACGGCAAGTCATACCATATAAACTCGAGCCACGACTGGAACGAGGACAATTTCGGTCTCGGTATCGAGTACGAGTTCGAGCAGAAGGGCGCCTGGAAGAGAATCGCAATGGCCAATGGCTTTCGCGACAGTGCCGATGCGATGTCCTACATGGCTGGAGCCGGCCTGCAAAGGCGGCTATTCGAAACAGACAAGCTGGATCAGTTCTACATCTACGCGGGACTGAGTGCATTCGTGATGACGCGCGAAGACGTCAATAACGGCAACCCGTTTCCGGGCATCCTGCCGAGCATCAGTGTCGGCAACAGCAAGTTCGGGGCCAACCTGACCTACATGCCGAGCAAGGCCGTGGAGAAATTCACAAACTCGCAGTTTGTCGATCCGACGGTCGACGGCATCGTTTTTCTGCAGTTCAAGGTCAGCCTGGACCAGCTGCTGCCGTAACCCGAATCGAAAAACCGGTATCCGCGCGAGCGGTCATTACAGCGGCGCACTCGCGAATACGGGTCAATGCACTTGCGGCCCGATATGGGTATTCAGAAACTCCAGAATGCCCTCATACATTTCTCGCCGGCTTTCGACGCTGTAAACACCGTGACCGCTGCGGCCATAGAGTTGCCACTCAACGTCCTTACCCGCTTTTTCCAGTTCCCTGCGCATTACCCTGGCATGTTCGATTGGCGCCCGGAGATCCTGATTCCCATGAATCAGCATCACCGCGGCTTCTATTTCATCGACGCGATTGACCGGCGAGTACTCAGCAAGGCGTTCGTTGTCGCGCCCCAGCACCAGCTCCAGATAGCCGACCCCACCCCAGGAAATCGGTATGTCGCCCTTCTCGAACATCAGGTTCAGGTCATAGACACCGGCGTAACCGATCGCGCAGCGGTACAGTTCCGGAGCTCTTACGGCTGACATGAGGGCCGCGTAGCCACCGTAGCTGCCACCGTAGATGCATATGCGGTTGCCGTCCACGCTGCCCGACTCAACGACAGACCGTGTCGCCCCTACAATGTCCTGGATCATCTTGCCGCCCCACTGACGGTACCCCATCCTTTCAAAGACCTCTCCGTAGCCACCACTACCCCGGAAGTTGGTCTGCAATACAGCGAAGCCCCGATTGGCGAACAGCTGCACTTCGCTGTTGAATCGCCAGTAGTCCCGCGAACCGTGTGGGCCGCCGTGCGGAATCACCAGCAGTGGAGGCTTCGGGTCGCCCTCAGCGAGATGTGGCAGCGTCAGGAAGCCATAGTATTCAACGCCATCATCCGCCTGAAACTCGAGATGCTGCATCGGACGCATCTTGGCTGGATCGATCCATGACCGATTCGCCCAGAGAAACTCTGCCCGTCTGGTTTCCGTGTTGAGGATATGAAACTCACCGGGGTCACGATCGCTGCTGACCTGAAAGAGGATATGTCTTCCGTCGCGGGTTCTACTCGTCAGAAATATGTCTCTACCCTTGAATGCCCGAGTCAACATCTTGTGGGTATTGATCATGGGACTATTTGCGGAGTCCACGTAGTGGTACGTGGATCTGTCAAACTCGGAAACTCCGACTACCGGCTCCAGAGAATCCACATCCGTGATCCATCTGTCCAGATCCGCGTCCAGACCATCGAACAGCTGGGTGAACTCACCGGTTGCAAGCTCGAGCTCATACAAGGTATTGATCTGTCGCTCCCCGTAAGGAATGAGGAAATACACTTTCGTCGACGCAGCATTCACGGCTACGGGTTGCGGCGCATAGTCGCTAAAAGGGACATCGAGGGGAATCCACTCGCCCTTCCCGTTGTCCCGGTAGGCAGCGTGATGTTCGCTGTCCTCCGATGTCCAGCTGATGTAACTCACATCGCCGGCGAGATTCGCAATTGCTCGTGCACCGTTGTGAGGCAGGGTTTCAATCTTCTTCTTCTTGCCGGAATACACGTTGAGTTTGCTTATTACCGAAGGCCTGCTGCGATTGTCGTACCAGACATCGCCCTTGCGAGACCAGGGATATTCGATGATCAGAATATGGTCGTTGTCACCAGGCAGCACACTGAGTATTTCCTGGGATGCGTAGGTATAATCGCGCGTCGAAATTCGTGTCCCTAGCCTGGAGTCTCCGGCTCTGTACCCGTAGAGCGATCTTCTCTTGGAGCCATCAACGTTCACCGCGTAGAGTTCGCCGGTTGGAATCGGCGCGTCGAAGCCTGGTCGTTTCTCTGCGTACTCGAATACGACCCGCTCATCGTTTACCCACGTAACGGAGTGTATTTCGCTGTTACTGGTCGGCCGGGTTCCTCCTGTCACCTCCAGGTCTTCCCTGCGCATGATGATCAGGAAGACCGAAGCATCGTGTCGTACTCTCGCAGCCAGGTGCCTGCCGTCCGGCGAGATTGTCAGTTCCAGGTAATCACCGTGTTTGACAAAGTCATCGAGCGGCAATACCTCAGATCGGGCGGGCTCTGTGATCAGACAGAGCAGGCAAAGGGCAACAAGGAGCGGAGTAGATTTCACCTGAACGTAGTCCTATCGAGTAACAGCGGCTGCGCAGTATAGCCAATACCACTATAGCTTGCGGCGGAACGGAACTTAACCTCTTGAGCCCTGAAGGTCTGTCGAGCGAAACAGGCTCGGGCTTCACTGTGCGAAGTCGTTTTCCTTCGAAAAACTACCGATGCCGAACTCGTTCTTGTCGAGTCGGACGAGGATGTTGACGTCGTGGCGCGGACCCGGGTGAGGCGGGTTTTTTCCAAATCGCCATCTGAAGAGCGTCGTTGCCCGGTCACTACCGATTGACTTGCTCGTGCCAGCAAAAAATGCAGCGTATCCCAAGTCCGGGCTGATGGAAAAGTCCCCAACGCTCCTCGTCGATCCCGCACCCGTGTTACGGTCATGCAGTCCGAACAGCAAGCGTTGTTTATCGCCAACCGGTCGCATAACGACGATCAATCGCTGCGGGCCCGCTACATTACACACGACTTCGTTGCGCTGGCTCCGTCGGGGCGGTTGTCCTGCAGATTCGTGCACATAGCCGAGAACCAGGCAGAAGTCGTCTTCCGCTTCGAATTCGAATATCTGAAACCGCAGGTTGTCTTCCAGCAATACGTGGAGGTCGGATATCCCTACTGGCCCCTCGTTCTTCGGCACAACCTGGAGCGGGGGCGCCTGAGCCGCGGCATTGCTGGCCAGAAACGCCGTGACGAGAACGGTAAGGACACGGTATCTCGAGACCGGAGTCGATCGATTAGTCATGATTCGCCTCCAAACCGTCAGACGTTTCATAGTGCGTTTCGCGTATCAGCAGGTCACCTTCCCAACGTAGTTCGCTGGAAACGAGCATTCTCTCCGCCGACGGTTCGCGATGCCCCTGTGCCCAGTTCAATCCGTTTAGAGCAAGCGAGGCAACCAGAAGGAACGCCAAACCAATGGTCGCGTGTCTCCACCTGGGGCTAACCAGGCGCGGAGGCTCGTCGAACTCGTCGATTTTCGCCAATCCCCGTTCCAGATAAGTCGATGACGGTTCCCGTGGCTTTGTGCTTTGCAGAGCTTTGTCGAGTTCATTCATTTTCCACCTCGAAGATTCTTCGGAGCTTTGCGAGCCCCCTCCGATACCAGGCTGATACCGTGTTGATCGAGCGTCGTCGCAAATTCGCGATCTCCTGAAAAGTCATACCTGCGTAAATATGCAGAATCATGGTTTCTCGTTCGTCCAGTCGCAGCTCTCCGAGCGCTTTCCCCAACATCCGCGGGCTGATGACGTGAGCAGTCTCGCAGTCACCGACGAGGAACTCGTGCTGCAACGGTTCCTCTTTTGTCCTGCTCCGAACAATGTCAATTGCGGCATCGCGTACTGCCCGCATAACGTAGGCCAATGGGTCTTTTGTCCTGTGATTCTTGGTAAGCAGACGCAGCAGTGCATTATGCACGGCATCTTCAGCCGTCTGGCGGTCAGTCGTAATCGCCAGCGAAACGAGGTAAAGGCGGTGATGGTGCTCAGTGTAAAGAGCACGCAACTCCTCAGAAGTCATTGAATCCCACCCGCATTAGTATATAGACGGACGTGGATCGCATTTTTGTGCGAGGTGTCGCCGCTCGATGTCGGATATCGGCGGGACCTGTTACTGTCACTTTTTGACCCCGCACGCCGTTCGGGCGGCCGCCGACACTCGCATCGACTCCGGCGTTTCGCCGGTCCATTCCCGCTGCAGGCGTCGCTGTAATGTGCGTGAGCTCACACCAAGGCGCCGGGCGACATCATCAATCGACACCTCAAGATCGGTTATTCCCGTTGACCTGGCCGGCTGATAGCATCCATGTTTCGAACTTGGTCATAGGCGATCGGACATTGAGTAGTACATTTTGGGATCTGTTTCCGAAAAACAGACGTCATCTGATAGGAACGATTTCTGGCAGCTCAATCATCGAAGAGATGTCAGCGAATGAATTTCGGCAGATGATAATCGAGTGTCTGACTGGACGAAATCCGCGCATCCACACAGAGAATTGGGCACAGGCAAAAATCTATCACGGTGTCTTTACGGGCATCGAAGAGATGTTTGCGGCTGGGAAAGCAGGGGATAAAGGGTTTATTTCCAATGCGCCAAAACGGGCCGCCGAAGCGCTCCGCAAACACCATAAATCGACAAGGAACAGTCGTTCTCGTTTGCAGAAAGAAGACATCGTACTTTGTCAGTGGGTGTGCAATCTAACTAGCAAAGGGTGGGACAATATTTTGCAGGCTAATCCCGACAACCTGGTTGATTGGGGAAACTCTGTAGTTGCTTCGATTGGAAATGTTTCCTACGGAGACATCGAGAAGAATATTGTGAATATGGCCCTATACAATGCGTCACTTGCCAAAAAAGGGGGGGTGAAGTCTGCAATGGGGAACCTTTTTGAATCCCTGCTCCTTTACTCGAGTTTAACGGCGTGTGGTGTACGGTATGCAGCCGCTGAGACTTTTGCAGCGACCGCTGCTCCCTGTTTTACGTTGAATGTAAACGAAGGGAGACAATCTGATGCTCAGATAAAGACCGGACTGGCTGCGCCAGGCAAAATTGACATTGATATCGGGTTTATCGGAAAGGGTAACCCGGAAATCATCGCAGACAAGACCCAGAGATTTGGAAACCTGGTTGGTGGTGGCGAAAAGCCGCTTGATGACACGATAATTGTCGTGAGTGCCATTCCGGAGACAGAGAGTGCACGGCTTGTAGTGAGACAAGCCACTCTCTTGGGTGCGACTGTTATTACAATGAGCGGCAATAATTGGGTCCATGATCTGTCCGAGGCGTTGAGGTCTGTTGGAATCTCGGGTTTGCGAGAGATACCGAGTGACGTAGCAAAAGCGCGAGCCGTTCTCGACACGGCTTTGCAAACGTCAGAGGAAATAATCGCCGCAATACCGAAAGACCTCGCTGTGCCAACGCACTGGACCGGTGGTACTGCGCAGAAATCGAAATAAAGAGAGTTATTCTAGGTCGATGGCTAAGAAACTGGTAAGCGAAAGTAGAGGTTATCTTGTACGGACTGTGGCTGACGCCAAAGACCTGGCTCGAGAGTTTCTCAGACAAGTTAATGGCTTCGACGAAGCGAAGATGAGCTTCGGTCTTCCGGAAATTGACGATCGGTTCCACATTTGGAGAGTGCCTATAAGGGTAACAAGGAAGAAAATTGGCGAAGTCGTTATAGATGCCAAGATGGGAAGAATTGACGAGGAAAAAACAACGAAGTCGGAACTTCTTGTCGAACGAGAGAAAGAGGCTTTAAAGGCGAGTGCTACGGCACGGAAGAGAAAGCCGGATCCTGTTGTTTCGGCCTTGCCCAATATGGTCATACAGGGAGACTCGATAGAAGAGCTGAGGAAATTGCCCGAAGAATCAGTCAATTTGGTCTTCACATCGCCTCCGTACTACAACGCAAAACCTGAGTATTCTGAGTACTCGAACTACGAAGGTTATCTGGAACTAATGCGGAAGGTCATCCGGGTCTCGGCTAATCTCCTGAGCGAGGGTCGTTTTTTCGTTCTCAACGTGTCGCCTGTTCTGTTGAGACGCGCGTCGAGAAATGAAGCCTCGAAAAGGATTGCAGTCCCATTCGATTTTCATCGGTTGTTTATCGAAGAGGGGTTTGACTTTATCGATGACATTCACTGGGTCAAACCAGAGGGGGCGGGATGGTCATTTGGCCGAGGACGTCGTTTTGCCGCTGATCGGAACCCCCTGCAGTACAAGCCGGTACCCGTTACGGAGTACGTCCTGGTTTATCGTAAGAAGACGGACTTGTTGATCGACTGGAATATCAGAAAGCACTCAGATCAAGACGCAGTAAGAGATTCAAAGATTGCGGACGGATACGAGACGACAAATTTGTGGAAAATTAATCCGTCAAGATCGAAGGTGCACCCAGCCACGTTCCCTGAAGAGTTGGCTGACAAAGTCATTCGCTATTATTCTTTCAAGAATGACGTAGTGCTGGATCCGTTTGCCGGAATCGGCACGACAGCTAGAGCGGCCATTTCAGCAGGTCGAAGATTTGTGATGAGCGAGATCGAGAGCAAGTATATCGATCATATAAAATCATGGATGTCTACGTTTCCCGGCTTCGATGTGGATGACGTGACGTTTGTCAATACGGATCGCCCAGACTGCACCAATAAGCATTTGAAATTCTAGTGTCCAGCGTCCGGCTCGGCGGTGGCATATGCAAAAAGAGTCCTCTACCGACGTACGACCGATCGAGACTTAGACTATTGGAGAACCTCAAAAAGCGGGTGTAGTTCAATGGTAGAACATCAGCTTCCCAATTCTCGGTGCCATTTGACCAACTTCGTAACCGCTTGATTTCCGTGGTCTTCTGACCACCGATTTCAACGAGTTATTTCACCCCAAAGTAGCCAACTGATTCCACCAGAGTTGCTGCGTATCCTCCGTTTTGCTCTCACTTTCTTGCGTAGATATCGGCAGGTTTCGACGGCTGCTCTTGGTTATGGATTCAATCGATCGTCATGACCGGTTGCAAAAGCGTTGACGATAATCACGAGGGGCGACTTTTACGAGGCGCTGGAACGAGCGTCTCATCGAATCTGTGCTGCCAAAGCCGCAACCTGCCGATATCTCATCCAGCGATTCATTCGACTCCTCAAGGCGTCGACGCACCGCATCGACACGAAGTTGCTGAACAAATGCTGCGGGTGTTTGGCCAACTTCGTCTCGAAAGACTCGTGAGAAGTTTCGGAGGCTCATGTTGACCCGATCCGCCATTGCCTGAACGGACAAGTCTGCAGCGAGGTTGTCGGACGCCCACGCTACCAACTCATTGACCGTGTCTCGCTCAGCGCTCTGCGACTCAAGTGTGGCGCTGAACTGGGATTGACCACCAGGTCGGCGCATGAAGACCACCAGGTGCCGCGCGCACTCCAGCGCGATGGCTTGGCCGAGGTCCTCTTCCACGAGCGATAGCGCCAGGTCGATTCCCGCGGTGACACCGGCAGAGGTATAGACATCCCCGTCCTGCACGAAGATCGAGTCGGCCTGTACGTCAACCTGAGGGAAGCGATCGGCCAGGTCGCTGGTACCGGCCCAGTGCGTCGTCGCCTTCTTTCCGTCCAGTAAGCCCGCCGCTGCCAGAAAGAACGCGCCGCCACATATCGAAACCAGGCGTCGGGATCGTCGCGCCAGCCGTCGTACGATCGCCGAGTGCGCCTGCGGCGGGTCCGCTACCCATACTAGATCTGTCGCCGGTACGATCAGCGTGTCAATGGGCCCGCGAAGATGCCTTGCTGTCCGATGACCGACCATGGAGATCCCTCCGCCCGACGAAATGGTCGGAGACGGTTCGGCGCTAATGAGGATCAGCTCGTATGGTGAGGAATCGTCGCCCGCGAGTCGATTGGCGAGCGAAAACACTTCCCAGGGGCCGATTAGGTCCAGCAGCATAACCTGCGGAAACGACAGGAAGACGACGCGGCGTTTGCCGGAGTGTTGCTTTTCAGGTCTGGGTCTACTCATCCTTTTACTTGCGTTGAATGGCCGTAATTGTCGGAACATTGTCATTTACGCCAATCGGGATGTCCAGCATCATCTTCAGTCAGCGGGTGCGCAATGGCGCTCTTTTGTTGGTATTTGGACAGAGGAAGACGAGATGAACAACGAGACGCAGACAAACATGGATCGGAGACGATTCGTCAGCACGGCGGCCGCATTGGCCGGCGTTGCGATGGTTGGCCAATCAGCAGAAGCAGGTACAAGCCAGGGGGGGCTGCAAAAGTCGAAGATCAAGCTGCCACCTATGCACAATGGCAAGAAACCCGAGGTGGCGATGCTGCTATACCCGGGTGTGACGCTCTTGGATCTGGTCGGCCCTCAAGCAGTCCTCGCCCCGTCGTGTAATGTCCACGTGGTTTGGAAGAACACGGATCTGCTGGAAACCGACAGCGGATTGATCATGAAGGCAACCTCGACGCTCGATGAATGCCCAAAAGATCTGGATGTCCTGTTTGTGCCGGGCGGGGAATTCAGCGTCATGA